>JAIRYB010000135.1 GCA_031267955.1 Spirochaetaceae bacterium
TAACAGGAAACTCGCCAAATACGCCCATCTTCCGTACAAAGAAAGCTGGTACGAGGCTGATACCTTTAAATTTATCAAGGAGCTGTGAGCTTTGCCCAAAACCTTGGTTTTGGGGCAAACTCCCGCAAAAGGGGAAACTATGTCGCGGATTGTTGAAAACCCCCACGGAAACTGTTCGCTGGGCGGCGCCAACGCGGTTTTTTCCGCGATCCGGCGCGTTATACCGATTTACCATTCGGGCCCGGGCTGCTGCCTGCAAAATACCGCCGGCGAGCCGAGCCAGGGGAGCCTGCGCCTTCCCTATTACGCCCAGTACACCGCGCTCCCCTGTACCAATATGCTTGAAAAAGAAGTTATCTTCGGCGGGGAGGAAAAGCTCAGGCAGGAGATTGAGGGGGCGCTGGAGATATACGACGCCGACGCCTTTTTCGTCCTTTCCGGCTGCACATCGGGGATTATCAGTGACGATATCGCCGGAGTCGCCAGGGCTTTCCGCGACAGGGGCGAGCCGGTGTACGCGGTTGAGGCGGCGGGTTTTCTGGGCGAAAGCTACCGGGGCTACGAGATCGCCATGGACGCCCTGCTCCGCGATATTGTCGGCTCTGCCCCGGCGAAAAAAGAAAGCGGCTATGCTGACGGCATGGCTGACGGCAAGGCCGACGGCCATGCCGACAACACGGTGAATCTTTTCGGCATAGTGCCTTACCACGATCCTTACTGGGAGGGGAATTGTGAGGAGTTGGTCCGGCTTTTGGAAAAGCTGGGGCTTAAAGCCAATACCTGGTTTTCCCACGAGCAAGGTATTGGCGACATACAGAAGTCATCGCGGGCATCGCTGAATATCATTGTCCACCCCTGGCTGCTCAGGGATTTTGCCCAGGAATTTGAATCGCGCTTCGGCGTTCCGCCGCTGCGTTTTGAAGGCGCGCCCCTCGGCGCGACCGACTCAGGCGAATTTATCCGCGCCGTCGCCGAAAGGACGGGGAGAAAAGAACTTGGCGAAAAAGTTATAGAAGAAGAGGAACGGTACTTTTACCGCTACCTTGAAACGGGAATAGGCTTGCAAAGCTGGCGGCGTTTTGCGGTAGTCGGCGAATCGGCCAATGTGATCCCCATTACACGCTTCCTTGCCAACGATTACAGCTTTACCCCTGACGCGGCAATAATTACCGATTTTGTGTTCCGGGATGAAGACCGGCAGCGCATAACGGAAAAACTGACCTGCCTTGAGGGGCCGTTTAAACCAGTGCTTTTCTGGACCGGCGATCAGTGGGAGATAAACCAGGCGCTGGAACGGTTTCCTGAACTGTCCCTGGTTATCGGTTCGACCAATGAAGGCGAGTTCGCGGGAAAGCGCTTTCTAAAGCACGTCATAGCCTGCTACCCCAACACCGAGCGCCTGATCTACAACCGTTCCTGTTGCGGCTACCGCGGGGCGCTTACGTTTATGGAGGACATCTATTCCAACTTATAATGAATATCCTACAGTATACGGGACGCGGCTAAAAGAACGGAGGTAAAATGCGTAAACAGTTGGGTACCGGAAAACTCTTTCTTCTTTCGCTGGGTGATTTTTCCCGGGCTGTTTTAGGCGGACTCTTGGTTACCTATATGATCAAATTCTTCAATGTTACTGAATCGTCGGGACTGCCCCTGCTCTTGCCCCCGGCCCTGGCCGGGACTCTGCGGGGGCTGTCGATTGTTTTTGACGCGGTAATCGATCCGTGGATCGCCTCCGCCTCGGACAAGTCGAAGAACAGGCAGGGCCGCCGCATACCTTTTATGCGCCGGGCCGCTCTCCCTTACGCGCTCACCTGCCTTTTGATCTTCTTTCCGCCTGACCGGGCGGCGCCGGGCATCCTGAATATTGTCTGGGTCATGGGAATGCTTCTGGCCTATTGCCTTACCCAGTCGCTGTACCAGATTCCCTACCAGGCGCTACAGATCGAGGCCGTCACCGATACCCGCCGCCGTGTGTTCTTTTATTCGATTCAGTCTTTTAACTTCGTAATTGGCAGCGCCATTATTTTCGCATTGCCGGTGATGGTAAGCGCCTTCCGATCAGAGGGGCTTTCGGCCCTGGACGCATGGCAGCTTTCCTTCGGGATATTCGCCCTTGTCGGCTGCGCCGCGCTGCTCGTTCCGGCCTTTATAATCCGCGAACAGGACTATGTGGAACCGCAGGAATCCTATCTCTCCCTGTTTAAAAGTTTTACCGCTACTCTGGGCTATAGGCAGTTCCGCGTACTGGTTGTCGCCTACCTGGTGATGCAGACCGCGTTTGCCTTTTTCAACACTGCCATGTTGTTCTACATCGACATACTGCTGGGCCTAAAAGAATCTTTTGCCACTGTTGTGCTGGGGCTGAGTATCGTGATAGGCATTTTTACGTACCCTCTGGTCAATTTCATTGCCCGCAGGCACGGCAAAAAACCGCTGATCCTTGCCGCCTGCGCGGCGTATGTGTTGGTTTACGCGGGCATTTATTTTTACGCGCCTGTTTCGGCATTTTTGGGAACCGCGCCCGTTGCCAATGCTTTTCTTGTCTCGCTGGCCGGCCCGGTTACTGTCGGCAGCGTTAGCTGCGGTTTCCTCATCGGAATTCTGATCGCTTTTCCCATTGCCTGTACCAACATCCTCCCCACCGCAGCCTTTGCCGACATTGCCCAATACGACGCCATTGTTTCCGGGGTAAACAAGACGGGGATGTTTGTCGCGGTGCGCCAGTTCCTGCTGCAATTTACCCAGGCCGCGGCGACCGCCATCGTTTCCTGCGTAATGTATATTGGCTCGGTAAATGAATATCCTACAGTATACGGGACGCGGCTGACCGCGCTGATAGCCTGCGCCGTAGTATTCGCCGCGCTGCTCTTGTACAGCCGTTACAATGACCGTGAGATTGTTTCCACGATTGACGATTGGAACAATCGAATAATCGCTTAAGGAGAAAGCATGAATTTTTGTAACTATTCAGTCGCCTGCGGTGGATACGCCGATGAACGACGGCCTTGCCGCGCTGGAAGGGTCCGTCCCCTGGAAATCGCCGGACGCAGCGCGGGGAATCTCTTGCCCGTACCCTGGATCGAGGCGGAGGATGTGGCCCATTTGTTGGCCTTCCTTGCCTCCGGCAAGGCCCGCTACGCCGCGGGTTCCCGGTTCGTCCTCGACGCCGGGCTGCTCAGCCTGTAGGAAGGAGGGTTTATGGGATATTATGATATCGCAAGCCACCGGCTAACCTACGCCGCGGTGCTTGCCGGCATACTCTACGTACTCATCTTCATTATTGTTGCGATGCGCCGCGCGTGGAAGCGGGCGCTGGAAATCGGGTTTAGCCGGGAACGGCTGCGGGGCATAGTCAGGTCTTCGATCTCCTGCGCCATTGTTCCTTCTACCGCCGGGCTGGCCGGTTTTTTTACCCTGGCCCCTCTTCTGGGTATTCCCCTTTCGTGGTGGCGGCTCTCCATCGTAGGTTCCACGGCATACGAGATCATGGCCGCCGAAATGGCGCTGAATACCGCGGGGGTGGAGCTTTCATCCGCCGGGGCCGGCGAGTACATTCTGGTAATGTACGTTATGGCCATCGGCATTATTGGCGGCATGGTGATGCTTCCCCTGTTCGCGGAACGGGTACACCGGGGTACGATCAGGCTGAAACAGCGGGACGTCCGGTGGGGGGCGCTGGGCAACAGCGTCTTTATGCTGGCGGTGGCGCTGGTCTTTGTTATCCCGATGATTCTGGGCGGCGGGGCGCGGCTTTTGACGCTGATCACCAGCGCGGCGGTCACCCTGCTTCTGGCTTTTCTTTGCAGGCGATTCAATCTCAGCGCCTTGAACGATTTTATTCTGGCCATAGCCATGATTTTCGCCATGGCCTCGTCGGTATTCTGGGATTCCCTCTTTACGGGATAGGGGTTAAACATGAAAACTAAGGACAGCGGGCTTTCGCCGGAAGCCCTTTATATCAGAAATATGCACCGGCTGGGCCGGATCGGCATCATCGGCGCTTTGTTCATTTTCCTGGGGATGCCCGCCTTTTTGGGCGCGTGGTTCAAAGCCTTCCCCGGCGTATTGCGGATACTTTCAAGTTCCGCCGGGCTTCTGGCGATCTTCATCCCCATCTGTTTTTCGGAGATGATCGCCTACACGCCGATCCTGGGAAGCTCGATATACCTTTCCACCGTTACCGGAGAGATCCTTAACCTCAAGCTGCCGGTCGCGGTTAACGCCATGCGGCAGGCAGGGGTAGAACAGGGAACCGAGGCCGCGGACATAGCGGCGACCCTTTCGGTCTGTACGGCTTCCCTGGTCAGCCTTGTCGTGGTGACCGCCGGGGTGGTACTGCTTATCCCCCTCCAGCCGGTACTGACCCTTCCGGCGGTGCAGACCGCGTCGGCGAACATCCTGCCCGCGCTGTTCGGGGCGCTGTCCCTGACGGTGCTGGGGGACAACATCGGCGGCGGGGTCAGGGCGCCGGGACGGCTTAAGGGCGCGATCCTCCCGGCGCTTCTTGTCGCGGCCCTGGCCCTGATAGATAATCTTTTGGTGAAGAATTTCGATTACATGACCCAGTTACAGGGTTTTGTGATCATCGCTATGCTGCCGGTGGTTTACTTTTCTACCAAAGCCCTCTATAAAAAAGGCAGGATCAAGGTGCTGCTGCCGGAAGACGGCGGGCAAGCGTCTTGATAACCGGCGGACGTGGGAAAAATGGATATACTGGAACGCTGGCGGCAATGCCACAGCTTGGTACAGTTCTTTACCGAGGGGGACCCTCCGCAGGATTACGACGAGCTTTTCCGGGGCGTCCGCGCGGGCGTATACGTCCCCCTCTGGACCTCGGTCATCCGCGGCGGGCATCTTTTGGACAAGACCTGCCGCGACATCATGCGATGTTACCGCGCCTGGGGCTATGAGCCGGTCCCTATGGACGGCAATCCGCCGGACTTTATCGGCCAGCAGTTCCGCTTTCTCTGTTATCTCTACGCCTGCGCGCTGTACAGCCGGGAACACGGAACTTCGCCGGAACCCTTTGAGCGGGCGGCGCGGGACTTTGTCCTTTCCTTTCTGGCGGAGACGGCCCGTTCCGTCGCGGCGGGGATGCGCCCCTATGGGTTGTTTGCCGATACCGCCGCCAATATGGATGCCTTTATCCGCAACTCCCTCGCGGGGGAGCGCCCCGGCCCGGGGGAGGACTCCGGCGGAGGGGGCGCGCCCGGCGAAGATGAACCGGAACCGGGACTTTCCTGCCATGACGCCTACACCGGGGGGCCCTCCGCGCCTGTGCCGGAGCGCCCGCCCGGGCCGGTGAAGATCGCCGGAAGGAACAACTGCGGGGGCCGCTGCGGTATCCTGCTTACCGTGGAAGAGGGCTGCGTCACCGGCCTTAGCGCGGGCCGCTGGCCGCCGGGGGAACCGGAGATCCGGCCCTGTATGCGGGGTATGGCTTACCGGGAAACCTTCCTTGACGGGCGGCGGCTCCGCTACCCCATGCAACGGATCGGGGAAAGGGGCGAGGGCCGTTTCCGCCGGGTTACCTGGGATGAGGCGGCGGAGATCTGCGCGGAGGCATGGGTCCGCGTCCGGGACCGCTACGGGCCGGCCTCCCGGTACGTGAACTATGCCACCGGGGTAGAATCCCTGGTCAGCCCCGCCTTTATGGCGCGGCGGCTGCTCAGCCTGGACGGGGGGTATCTGGGGTACTACAACAGCTACAGCAGCGCCTGCGCCCGCTTTACCACCCCCTTTGTTTACGGCGACAACTTCAGCGGCAACAGCCCGGAAGACATTCTCAACTCCGCTTTGCTGATCCTCTGGGGGCACAATCCCCGCGAGACGCTGTTCGGTTCGGAACGGGCCTGGTACATCGCCAGGGCGAAAAAGCGGGGCCTGCGGGTGATCGTGATCGATCCGAGGGAAAGCGACACGGCCCGCTTTTGGGCGGACGAATGGATACCCCTGCGGCCTTCCACCGACGCGGCCCTGGCCGACGCGCTGGCCTACGTCATTTTGTCCGGGGGACTGGCCGACCGGCGCTTTATGGACGCCTGCTGCCAGGGTTTTGACGGAGCCCATCTCCCGCCGGGTGTCCCCCCGGACCAAAGCTACGAAGCGTACCTCTTTGGCCGGCAGGACGGGATCCCCAAAACCCCCGCCTGGGCCGAGGCAATCACCGGCGTCCCCCGCGGGCGGATCGAGGCGCTGGCCCGCGAGTACGCCGCGGCCAGGCCCGCCTGCCTGCTTCCCGGTCTGGGCCTCCAGCGCACGGGCAGCGGCGAGCAGACGGTCCGGGGGCTTATCGCCCTTGCCTGCATCACCGGCAACGTGGGTATTCCCGGCGGCGGGGCTGCCGGGACCGGCTCGATTCCCTGGTTTCCTATTCAAGGGTATCCGGTGCCGCCCAATCCCTATCCCGGAAAAATACCCAGCTTCCTCTGGACCCGCGCCCTGGAAGACGCCCGGTCAATGACGGCCGAAGCCGACGGGCTTACGGGAGTGGACAGCCTCGGCACGGACATCAAGCTGATTTTGAACCTTGCGGGTAATACCCTGGTGAATCAGCACGGCGACATCAACCGTACTATCGGCCTGCTCAAAGATCCGGGCAAAGCCGAATTTATTCTCTGTTCGGATGTGTTTATGACTCCCAGCGCGCGTTTCGCGGATCTGCTGCTGCCGGGTTCTTCCTTCTTTGAGGAGGAGGCAGTCCTGCCCCCCTGGGATTTCGGCGACTACATCCTGTACAGCGGCAGGGCCGTCGAGCCGCTCTTTGGCTGCCGGGGCGAATACGAATTTTTCGCGGATCTTAGCCGCAAGCTGGGCCTCTTCGATGCCTGGTCGGGCGGCCATGCCTCGATATCCGAATGGCACGAAAGCCTTTACCGCGATATCCGCGCGGCCTGCCCCGACTTCCCGGACTACGAAACCTTCAAAAGGGAGGGGGGCTACCGCCGCGAAAGGGCCGCGCCCTATATCGCCTACGCGGATCAGGCCCGTGACCCCGCCGGCCACCCCTTTGCCACGCCCTCGGGCAGGATCGAGATATACTCCCCCAGGCTTGCGGCCCTGGGCCGGCCCGCCGAGGTTCCCCCCATTCCCCGCTATGTTCCCTGCCCCGAGGGGCCGGAGGACCCGCTGCGGGAACGCTTCCCCCTCCAGCTCATAGCCTGGCATACCAAGCGCAGCACCCACTCCGTGCAGGACAACACTGCGCGCCTGGAGAGGGCCGAGCCGCAGCGTCTGTGGATTCACCCTGACGACGCGGCAATCCGGGGCATCGGCGACGGGGATCTGGCGGAGGTTTTCAACGATCGGGGGCGGGCCCGGCTGCCGGCCTTTGTTACCACCCGGATCATGCGGGGAGTTATCGCCATGCCCCAGGGCGGCTGGTACAGCCCGGACGCCGGCGGCGTTGACCGGCGGGGTTCCGTCAACGTGCTTACTTCCCAGCGGCCCACGCCTCTGGCCCGTGGCAACGCGCAGCATACTTGCCTTGCCGAGGCGCGGAGGGCAGGGCCGGCGTCCGTAATTAATACCGGTCATTGAACCGATAATCCAAAAGGAGCATACCCATGAATCTTTTTTTGCTGATTGCCCTTTCCCTTTTCGCCTGTCTTGTCGCGGCGGTTCTGATTTCCACCCTTTTGTTCCGCCCTCCCCGGGGCCGGGCCGGCGCGGAGCCCTACGATCCCGGGGAGATCCCGGGGGAAGTTCTTGGCCGTTTAACAAAGGCGATTAGCCTTCCCACCGTCTGCACCCAGGACTATACGGGGACCGACTTTGCCCCTTTCGAGGAATTTATCGCCTTTCTTTCGGAGGCCTATCCCCTGTTCCACAAAACCTGCGCCCTTGAGCGGGTCAACAGCTACGCCCTGGTGTACCGCTGGCGGGGAGCGGATCCCTCCCTGTTGCCGATGATGCTCACCGCCCACTACGACGTGGTTCCCGTGGAGGCGGGGACCGAAGCCGGGTGGAAATACCCGCCCTTTTCCGGCGCGGTCGCGGAGGGGAGGGTCTGGGGCCGGGGAACCCTGGACATCAAGAGCCAGATAACCGCCCACATGGAGGCGGCGGAGACCCTGATGCGCCGGGGCTTTGCCCCCAAACGGGATTTTTATTTTGTCTACGGCCAGGACGAGGAAATCGGCGGCCGTAACGGCGCGTACAAGACGGCGGATTATTTCGCGGAAAGGGGAATCCGTTTTGAAGGGGTCCTTGACGAAGGCGGCTTTGCCGTATCCGGCGTCATCAAGGGAGTGGCCGCCCCGCTGGCGCTGATAGGCGTCGCGGAAAAAGGTTTCTGCAACTACGAGCTGACTCTGGAAGGGGAGGGGGGCCACAGTTCCATGCCGCCCGCCCACACCGCCCTGGGGAACGCCGCCCGGCTAATCGCCGCCATCGAGTCCCGGCCCCTCCCGGCCCGGCTTACGGCGCCTGCCCTCCGGCTCCTCCGCAACATCGCCGGAGAAATGGGCTTTGCGGTCCGTATGGCTGTGGCGAACCTCTGGCTCTTCAGGCCGCTGATACTGAAGATACTTACCGCCAATTACGTTACCAACGCCATGGTACGTACCACCTTTGCCGCCACCATGGCCAGCGCCGGCAGCGCCGCCAACGTGCTGCCCCGGAAGGCCCAGGCTGTGGTCAACGTGCGGCTCCTGCCGGGGGATTCCGTGGCGGGCGTGGCCGCTTATTTTGAAGCAATCGCCGGAAAGCTAAAGCTCCCCATTGCCATCCGCGCCCTTGCCGCGCAAGAGCCCTCCCGGCTGTCCCCCGCCGAGGGGACGGTCTACCGGCGGCTCGTCGCCCTCATCGATGAGGTATTCCCCGGCGTCATCTCCTCCCCCTACCTGGTGATGGGCGGGACCGACGCCCGCAAGTATTACAAGGTCTGCGACCATGTCTACCGTTTTACCCCCATGCTGGTCACCGACGAGGA
>JAIRYB010000143.1 GCA_031267955.1 Spirochaetaceae bacterium
CTATAGTCAAATAACCGTTTCCGACATTACCAAAAGGGCGGGAATAGCGCGGCAGACATTTTACCGCCATTATAATAAAAAGAGTGATATTATTGAACAATACCTCACGAAATCATGCAACATGGAATCATTACCGCAGGAAAACGGTGAAGGCAATACGAAAAAGCCCGGTATTGTGTTGACCTTTGATCTTGGATACATGGTTAGCCACAAAGAAAATTTAATGAAAATTAACTTAAAAATAAATATTGAAAATTTGTTTTCTTCCCGGTTTCGGGAATGGGCAAACGATGTAATTGACGGTTATAAAGACGAACTAAGCGCCGAAGAATATGTGCTATATCGTTACCGCGTTTATTATCAGGCGGTTGGAGCGATGTATATTCTTGCCGATTGGCTGAAAAATGATATGCCTTTGCCGGTTGAAAAATTAAGGTCCTTCTTAAACAGTTTTATTCTCCCGGATTCATTGCAGCACAAACATGCTCCCAATATTATTATCCGGTTAAAAAATGGATAGGGGATAAACAAACCAGGTGAAGGTGTTGATTGGATGCGATGGTCCATACCCCAGAGTTTGCTCATGGGTTCTTCATTATCTTTAAAAAATACCAATTTAGGTCTGTTTTACATAGTGTGAACAGGCCCTGGAAGACGAATATACGGGGACAAAATAACGGAGTGCGGGTACGCCGCGCATAACGGGGCCGCCGGATTGGCCATTTTTGAGGACAGAAATCCTCCCCCCGGAAAATCCGCGTACAATTTCCGCCCCCGGCATAGCGTTCCGTAAATTAAAACCCGCAGGCCCCCGGCTTTGCCGAGGGGTCAAGCGGAACGCGCTTAGCCGGCTTTACACGTCTTTCGCGGAATACCCCATGCCGGGCGTTTCGCCGGCTTTGGGCGGGCGGCTCAGTCTCCGCCCACCAGCCAGTAGCAAATAACGAATAGCAAGTAGCAAATACTAAGAGCGGGCAGCACAGGTTAACTATTCAACTTTGAATTTGGAAACTTCTTGCACCAGAACATCAATGCTCTGTTTGTTTTCCCCGCTGATGGTATTTACCTCGTTTACCGCCGTGTTGATCTCGTCCGCCCCGGCGGCCATTTCGTTCATTCCGTTGGTAATCTCCTGGGTCGCCATTTCCAGGTTCCTTCCTTCCTGAATCACTTCCCTGCTCCCCTCGAGCATTTCCACAGCGCTCCCCTTGACCATCTGGGTAATCTCGTTCAACTGCCCGACGGCCTCCAGTATCTGCTGGCTTCCGGTGTTTTGTTCCTCCATGGCGTTGCGGATGATTTCTTCCTGCTCCGAAACGGTTTTGACCTCGGAATCAATGGCCTCGAACTTGTTGAGTACCTCGTCGGTGGATTTGGTGATCTTGTCGATAGATTCCTTGATCTTTTTAAGGACCGTGGAAATGGTCTTGGATTGCTCCCCGGAATTTTCCGCAAGCTTGCGGATTTCGTCGGCTACTACGGCAAAGCCCTTGCCCGCTTCCCCGGCGTGGGCCGCCTCTATGGCGGCGTTCATGGACAGGAGGTTGGTCTGGCTGGCGATATTTTCCATCACCGAGTTGATCTCCAAAAGCCCTTCGGATTCCCGGGCAATCTCCTGGATATCCGTAGCCACTTCCTGGAGCCCCGACCGGCCTACTTCCGAAGCGACCGCCAGATCCTTCACATTGTTGGCGTTTTTAACCAGCGTCTGGGTGACGGACTGGATATTGGCCAGCATTTCCTCAATAGCTGACGACGACTGGGACACGCTGGAAGTCTGGGCGTTGATATGTTCGTTCAGCTTGTTGATGTTGACGGTTATCTGTTCCATGGTGGAATTGGTTTCCGTTACGGAAGCGGACTGGTTGATAACCCGGCCTTTAACGCTCTGGATATTGGCGGTAATCTGGTTCACCGCCGAGGCGGTCTCGGCCATATTGGAAGCCAGCTCGCTGCCGATGTTGAAAAGGGACACGGCCTGCTTTTTGATGGTGGTTACCAGGTTTTTGATTTTCTCGAGGGTCTGGTTGAAGTGGTGGGACAGGTCGCCAATCTCGTCGTTGGATTTATGGTCAATGGTTTTAGTCAGATCCCCTTCCCCTTCGGCAATGTCCCTAAGCGTAGAGGATACCTTGGCAATAGGCTTGACAATACTGCCGGCGATAAAAAGGGTCACCGCCGACGCTATTATCAGGGCCACAAGCGCCAGGGTAATGGTAAATGTAGTCATGCTGGTCACCGCCGCCATAACCGATTTTATTGGCACGGAACTGATCATGCTCCAGTTGGTCCCGGTTTCCCCGATGGGGAAGGGGAAGGTCTGAATAATATCGTCCTTGCTGCTGATGAGTATCGGCTCTCCCAGCCGTATGGAATCTTCAATAGCCTTGACTCCCTTGTCGCCGAAATTTTGCATTACAAAGGGCTGGAATTTTTGGCCCATCCTTTCTTCCTTCGGGTGGGCTACAACAGTCCCGTTGCCGGAGTAGAGGGCCTCATATCCGGTCCCATAGGGTTTTACATCTTTTATCGATTTCTGGAAAGGGCTCAGATCAATGTTAATACCCACTATCCCGACCACCTGCTTGTTTCTTTCCATTACGATAGGGACGTAGAAAGTCACTACCAGGACATTTTTGCCCGCCAGGTTCCAGAATTCAGGGTCATAGACCACGGGGATTCTTGCCCGGGCGGGGTCTTCCAGCGCGGCCAATATTTCCCGGTAATTCGAATAATACCGTAATTGTATGGGCTTGTCGGGGGTTTCCTGGTAGTACCAGGTGAGAAACAGGCCGCTTTCATCGGTCCCCGCTGTATTGGCGTATCTTGATTCCAGGTTGTCGATGCTCCCCGGCTTCCACACGGTAAAAAGCCCTACAAACTCGGGGTTTTCTATAAAGATCGCGTGAAGTATCTCGTTGTACCGTTCACGCCTGCCCTCCTGTGCTATCTTTTCAAAATCATTCATGATTTGGGAAAGATAGGTTATGGCGTCATAGTAATGCTGATACCGGGCCTGGACTTCCCTGGCATGGACACCGGTGAGGTTTTCCAAAGTTTCCTTGGCCTCGTGTTCCTGAAGTTTTCTGGCCCGGAACAGCAGAAGGCCCGATATGGCAGCGATTATCACCAGCATCATGAGGGCAATGATGAAGGTGAGTCTGAGTTTGAGTTTCACGGCGTACACTCCTTCCCAAACATGATATAATTTTTACATGCGTGAGCATGAAAATGTCTGGTGCTTTAAGTGTATTATTCCTGTCGCGGGCGATAGGTGATAATATTAAAATTTGTAAGACTTTGTTCTGGAAAAGCAAAGCGGCTTGTTTCGCCGTCCCGGCGCGCTGCGGTAAAATTTATTCTGTTTTGAACAAGAAAACTCTCCGGGCCGGCAGCCCGATCCTTAACGGCAGATACGGCAGTATTGCCAAACAGCAAAAAAATACAGGAAAAATTGATAATACCATTACAGGATACAAAAACATATTAATTTAAAAACATTGATATGTTTCCGGCCTGGCTGCATTTTACCGGCAAGCGGCCCGGCTTCCCGTCCGTGTCCGAAACCTCAAACTTTACACAAATTTGACAAAAATAAGGCTCCGGATTTGACATTCCGCCCTTAACTTGGTTTCAGAAACCAAAACCAATGGAGGAATGTTTATGAACCAGAAGAAAATTGCCGTCCTGGCGCTAATCGCGCTGCTTTCGGCGCCTGTATTCGCGGGCGGGAAAAAGGACGCCGGAACTTCGGGCGCGGCCTCCGCGGGCATCATTGTAATGTCCCGCGAGGACGGCTCGGGGACCAGGAGCGCGTTTACGGAACTGTTCGATGTTCTTGACGCGGACCGGAAGGACGCCATAACCCTGGAGGCGGAAATAACAAACAATACTGCCGTTATGATGACTTCCGTCGCGGGCGAGAGGAACGCGATAGGCTACATCTCCCTGGGCTCCCTTAACGACACGGTAAAGGCGCTTTCGATAGACGGCGTTACGCCGAGCGCGGGGACCGCGGCAAGCGGGGAGTACAAGATTACCCGCCCCTTCTACCTCGTCACCAAAGGAGAGGTAAAAGCCCCGGCGCGGGATTTTATGGGCTTTATCATGAGCCGTGACGGGCAGGACGTGATTGAGTCTAACGGCTATGTCCGCAGGAACGACACCGGCGCTTTTTCCGGCGCCATGCCCTCCGGCAGGGTCGTTGTCGCCGGCTCCTCGTCGGTAACACCGGTGATGGAAAAACTCAAGGAAGCCTACGAGAAGATCAACCCCGGCGCGAACATCGAGATACAGCAGAGCGATTCTTCTACCGGCATGAACGCCGCCATCGAGGGGATCTGCGACATCGGCATGGCTTCGCGGGAACTAAGGGCCAGCGAAATAGAAAAGGGGCTTTCCGGCACGGTTATCGCGATTGACGGCATTGCCGTAATCGTCAACAAGGCAAACCCGCTGGGCAGCCTGACCAGGGACCAGGTAAAGGCGATTTACCTTGGCCGGGCCGGGACCTGGGACACCGTATCCAGATGAAAGAAAAAATACTGCGCGGTATCTTTACGGCGGCGGCCTGTGTATGCATCAGCTGCGTTATCCTGATATGCCTGTTCCTGTTTGTCAACGGGATTCCCGCTATCGGGAAGATCGGCCCCGCGTCTTTCCTTCTGGGAAAAACGTGGAAGCCGGGAAGCGATCTGTTCGGCATAGCGCCGATGATACTGGGCAGTATTTATGTTACCGCGGGGGCGGTCGTTTTCGGCGTGCCCCTGGGCGTGTTTACCGCAGTCTTCATGGCGAAATTCTGCGGGAGCCGTTTGTACGGATTCCTCTCGCCGGCCGTGGGGCTGCTTGCGGGAATCCCGTCAATCATTTACGGTTTCTTCGGGCTTGTGGTTATGGTTCCCGCCCTCCGCCTGCTCTTCGGCGGCAGCGGGAAAAGCCTTCTGACCGCGTCCCTGCTCCTCGCCTTTATGATTCTCCCTACTATTATCAGCATATCCGAAGCGTCAATCCGGGCCGTGCCGGAAACTTACCACGAAGGGGCGCTGGCTCTGGGGGCGACCCATGAGCAGGCGGCATTCTTCGTCGTCCTCCCCGCTGCCGGGCAGGGGATAATGGCAGGGGTGGTTCTCGGCATAGGCAGGGCGATAGGGGAAACCATGGCTGTCATTATGGTTGCCGGAAACCAGGCGGTAATTCCCGGCAGCCTTTTCCGGGGGCTGCGTACCCTCACCGCCAACATAGTGCTGGAAATGGGCTATGCCGCGGAACTCCACCGCGAGGCGCTTATATCGACGGCGGTTGTCTTATTTGTCTTTATACTGGCTATCAATATCCTTTTATCCATTAGCAAAAGAAAGGCGGAAGGATGATCCGGGCGGAGCGTTACCGCGGCAGGCCGCTGTCCCTCGTCCTCAGGCTGCTGATGACGGCGTCGGCGGGGATTGTCATACTCCTTATCATTTTTCTGTTTGGCTATATACTGGCAAAGGGCGTCCCCAACCTTTCGCCCGGCCTGTTTTCCCTTGAGTATACAAGCGAAAATGTTTCCCTTTTTCCCGCGCTGATAAACACGGTCGTCATTACGTTTGCCGCCCTGCTTGCCGCGGTTCCTGTGGGTATCTGTTCGGCCATCTGGCTCGCGGAATATTCCCGGCGCGGGAGCAGGCTGATCCTTTTGGTGCGGCTCGCCGCGGAGACGCTCGCGGGTATCCCTTCAATAATTTACGGGCTTTTCGGGATGCTCCTGTTTGTGATTTTCCTCGGATGGGGGTATTCGCTTCTCGCGGGCGCTTTTACCCTGGCGATCATGGTGCTGCCGGTCATTATGAGGACAACGGAGAACGCGCTGCTTTCGGTTCCGGATTCCTGGCGGGAAGGCAGCTTTGCCCTTGGCGCGGGAAAGCTGAGGACCATTTTTTCCATCGTGCTGCCCGCGGCCATGCCGGGGATACTTTCGGGGGTGATCCTCTCCGTCGGGCGTATCGTGGGCGAAACAGCGGCGCTGATATTTACCGCCGGGACGGTGGCAAAAATGCCGGACAGCCCCTTTTCCTCGGCGCGGACTCTGGCGGTCCACATGTACAGCCTTTCCAGCGAGGGTTTCCATATAAAGCAGTCCTACGCGACGGCGGTAGTGCTCCTTGTCCTGGTTGTGGGTATAAACGCCCTCGCGGGCCTGGCGGCCAAAAAAATAGGAGGCGGGGCGGTTTCAAAACAGGATTAGTTTTGGAATAGCCGGGTACAGGCCGGGGAATAAAAATGGACAAAATCAGCATAACGGAACTTCAGTTATATTACGGCGCGTATCAGGCTCTGAAAAACGTCAACCTCTCCATATCGGAAAACGAGATAACCGCGTTTATCGGGCCTTCCGGCTGCGGCAAATCGACGCTGCTTAAAACCATTAACCGGATGAACGATCTGATCGCGGAGTGCCGGATCGACGGGACCGTGCTTCTTGACGGGGAAAACATTTACAGCGGCATGGACGTGACGCTGCTGCGGAAGCGCGTCGGCATGGTTTTCCAGAAGCCCAATCCTTTCCCCGTAAGCATTTACGACAATACCGCTTTTGGCCCGCGCACCCACGGCGTAAAGTCCAGGGTAAAACTGGACGAAATAGTTGAACAATCCCTGCGCTCGGCGGCGATATGGGACGAGGTAAAGGACAGGCTGAAAAAAAACGCGCTGTCCCTGTCGGGCGGCCAGCAGCAGCGGCTCTGCATCGCGCGGGCGCTCGCGGTTGGCCCCGAAGTCCTGCTCATGGACGAACCTACAAGCGCCCTGGACCCCATATCCACATCGAAGATCGAAGACCTTGCGGCCGAACTTAAAAAGCGCTATACTATCGTTATCGTTACCCATAATATGCAGCAGGCTGCCCGGATTTCCGACAAGACCGCTTTTTTCCTTCACGGCGAAATAATCGAATTCAATCTGACCGAATCGGTTTTTTCCATGCCGCAGGACAAGCGCACCGAGGATTATATTACAGGGAGATTTGGCTAATGCGCGAAACTTATCAAAAACAGCTTGGAAATCTGCACACGGAACTTATACGCATGGGCGCGCTTTGCGAAGACGCGATAGCGGACGCGATAAAGGCCCTTGTCACCGGGGACGCCGGTTTGCGGGAAAAGGTCTGGGAACTTGAAAGGGAAATCGACCTGAAGGAACGGGAAATAGAATCTTTTTCCGTTCATCTGCTCCTGCGCGAACAGCCTGTGGCCGGGGACCTGCGCCGGATAACGGCGGCCCAGAGGATGATCACCGATATGGAGCGTATCGGCGATCAGGCGGCCGATATAGCGGAACTGTCGCGGTTCATTGCCGACACGGAAATTATAAAGGGCATTCCTATGGCCGAAATGGCGGCGGCCGCCGCGAAGATGCTCACCGACAGCGTGGACGCATTTGTCGCCGCTGATCTTGAAAAAGCGTATTCGGTTATAGCCTACGATAAAGTAGTGGATGAGTATTTTGTAAAAGTCAAGGACCGGCTCATTTCCCTTGTAACGAAAAACAGCGAATACAGCGAAGCCTGCATCGATCTCCTCATGATAGCGAAGTACCTGGAACGTATCGGCGATCACGCGCAGAATATCGCCGAATGGGTCGAGTATTACATAACCGGGAAGCGGGGCAAATGAAGCATCTGATCTACCTTGTGGAAGACGACGGGGGCATACGCGAGCTGGTGGTTTACACGCTCCGCAATACCGGCTTTGAGGCGAAGGGGTTCCCCTCCGCCATGGAATTCTGGCAGGGCGTGCAGGAAACCGCCCCATCCCTGGTGATACTGGACATAATGCTCCCCGGCGAGGACGGCCTCGCGATTCTCAGAAAGCTGCGTTCAAATGAATCGACAAAGGCGCTGCCCGTTATGATGCTTACGGCCAAAGGCGCCGAATACGACAAGGTACTCGGGCTTGATTCCGGGGCCGACGATTATATGGCAAAGCCGGCCGGCATGATGGAGCTTGTGGCGCGGGTAAAGAGTCTTTTAAGGCGCGCCGGGCCGCCGGTCTCCCGGGACGAGTACAGGGCGGGCGGTTTATACGTAAACGTGCCACGCCGCCAGGTTATAGCCGGCGGCGAAGACATTGCCCTTACATTAAAAGAATTTGATTTACTGGTATACCTGCTGGAAAATACCGGTATCGTCCTTTCCAGGGAGCGCATCCTCCGGGCGGTGTGGGATTATTCCCTGATCCTGGAAACGCGGACCGTAGATACCCACATACTTACCCTGCGTACAAAGCTGGGGGCCTCCGCCGGCCTGATCCGGACCGTGCGCGGTGTCGGCTATAAAATGGGGGAAAGCGGATGAGACGCAGAATACTCTTGTTTGCCTCCGCGCTGGCGGGCTTTTCCATTTTGCTCACAGCCCTTCTTATTTATTTTGCCGTTTACTGGGATTATTCGGAACTGATGAAGCGGGACATTGTGCTCGAATCCGAATATATACGCGCGGCCCTTGAATTATCCGGGACGCGCTACCTCGATTCCCTCGCGCCGGCGGCCCGCCGGGCGGCAGGCCCTTTCTCGCGGATAACGCTTATCGCCGCCGACGGCCGCGTGCTTTTTGAGACAAGCGCCGGCGCCGAAAGTATGGAAAACCACCTTTCGCGGCGGGAAGTGGAGGACGCGGTAAGGACCGGCGCGGGCGAGGAAACCCGCTTTTCAGAGACAGTGGGGAAACGGACTTATTATTACGCCGTCAGGCTTGGGGACGGAAGCGTCCTGCGCCTGGCAAAAACAACGGACAGTATTTTTATTTCGCTTATCAGGCTTATTATCATTACCGTTATAATCGCCGTGTTTATTTTCGGCCTGGCGGCCATAATCAGCTCCATCGTAACCGCCATGCTTGTAGCGCCCATCAACCGCCTCAACCTTGACACGCCGGAGAGCAATATCAGCTACGAGGAACTTACGCCGCTTTTATCACGCATGAAAAAACAGAACGATATGATAGAGGCCCAGCTTCTGGAACAGCGGAAAAAGCATCTTGAGTTTGCCGCGATTACCGACAATATGCGCGAGGGCCTTATCGTTCTGGACGGGGAAGCGCAGGTTATTTCCTGCAATAAAAGCGCCCGGACCCTTTTCGGCATCCAGCCCCGTGGCATTGAAAACCAGAACGCGCTGGTAATCAGGCGAGACGAGGCTTTCAGGCTCCTGGTAGAAAAGGCGGCTTCGGGCGCTTCCTCGGAAACAACAATCGCTTCCGGGGAAAGGCATCTGCGGGTATTCGCCAATCCGGTGCTGGACGGGGAAACAGTGCTGGGCGCGGTGCTTGTCATTCTGGACGTGACCGAGCAGGAGGACAGGGAAAGGCTGCGCCGGGAATTTTCGGCGAATGTTTCCCACGAGCTAAAAACGCCGCTCATGGCTATTTCGGGATACGCGGAAATAATGGCGGAGGGCCTTGTAAAGCCGGAGGACACGCGGCATTTCGCGCGGAATATCTACGACGAGGCGCGGCGGCTCATCACCATGGTAGGCGACATTATCACGCTTTCGCATCTGGACGAAAAAACCGAATCGCTTTTAATGGAAAAAACGGATCTTCTGCCCCTTGTAAAAAACATTCTGGAGCGCGTAAGCGGCGCGGCATCGGAACGCGGCCTTTCCGTCACGTTTGACGGCGAAGCGGCTGCGGTAAGCGGTGTGCCGGGCATTCTGGAGGAG
Source organism: Spirochaetaceae bacterium (assembly GCA_031267955.1). Taxonomy (GTDB): domain Bacteria; phylum Spirochaetota; class Spirochaetia; order Treponematales; family Breznakiellaceae; genus JAIRRR01. Next base: position 9,697 of record JAIRYB010000143.1, read on the forward strand.
ATGATCTACAACCTGCTCGACAACGCGGTAAAGTACAACAGGGAAGGCGGCGCGATCCGCGTGTCCCTGAAAAAAAACAATTCCCCCGCCCTGGCGGAGGGGAGGATCGTGTTCTCGGTAAGCGATACGGGGCCGGGGATTCCCCCCGCCGAACAGGAAAGGATATTCGAGCGCTTCTACCGCATTGACAAAAGCCGGGGCAAAAGCGCGGGCGGCACCGGCCTGGGCCTTTCCATTGTCAAACACGCCGCGGCCCTCCACAACGCAAAGGTCGAGGTGCAAAGCGACGGCAAATCCGGGAGCTGCTTTACGGTGCGGTTTCTATAGCCCCGGAGCAGTGCCCGCGCCGGAGTATCTGCCCGGTCCCCGCGCCAAAGCCGCCGCCGGACAGCCGCATGGAGCCGGACAACCCCCCGCCCTCAGAAAAGATGTTCCGCCAGGATCTTGCAGCCTATGCCGACAAGGGTGGCGCCTCCGGCAATCGGGGCCCATTCCCCCAGGACAATGCCTACGCCCTGCCTGAGGCGGCGGCCCGCCTCAAAACCCAGGAGGCAGACCGCAAAGGTGATGCCGCCGATAAGGGCCGCGGAAATCCATATACTGTGGTCTAGGATGCTGAGTGATATGCCCACGGCCAGGGCGTCGATGCTGGTAGCCAGGGACAGGACAAGGAGGGTCCCCGGATTCCGCATATCCACGGCGGGCTTGCCGCTGTCCTGCCCGCCGGGCGCTTTGCCCGGGGCCGCCTGCTGCGGGGTTTGTCCCCGGCCCGGCCCGGCCCGCCGTATCGCCCGGATCCCCTCCGCGATCATCTTCCCGCCTATAAAGCCCAGGAGGGCGAAGGCGATCCAGTGGTCATAGGCTTCGATGAAGGAGCTGACGGTTTCCCCCAGGTACCATCCCGCCACCGGCATGAAAAACTGAAAAAAACCGAAAGAAAGTGATGCCCGCAGCGCGTAGAAAAATTTAAGGTCTTTGGTGGAAAGGCCGGCGCCGACTGAAACAGTGAAGGCGTCCATGGAAAGGCTCAGGCCGATAAGGGCAATAGAAAGCATCTCTTAAATCTAATACCGCGGCCTTTGCGGATCAATCTATTTATGTTCCGGTTTTACGGGCCCGCCCTCCGCCCCGTCTTCGGGAATCTCGTAAACCCCTTCTATAATGTGTATGGGCCGGTAGGGAAAACGGGAAATGTCTTCCCTTGCGGTAACCCCCGAAAGGACGAGGACGGTCTCTATCTCTGCCTCCACTCCGGCGACAATATCCGTATCCATCCGGTCCCCGATTATAGCCGTGTCTTCCCGTTTGGCGTTGAGCCGGCGCAGGCCGTGGCGCATCATCAGGGGGTTGGGCTTGCCGACAAAGTAGGCCTTGGTGTTCGCCGCCAGCTCGATAGGGGCCACCAGGGAGCCGCAGGCAGGGACTATGCCCCCCTCCATAGGCCCGGTCAGGTCCGGGTTGGTACCGATAAGCCGCGCGCCCCCCAGCACCAGTTTGACGGCCCGTTCCAGGGCTTCAAGGCTGTACCCCCGGCCCTCGCCCACTATCACATAATCAGGGTTGACGTTGTTCATGGTGAACCCCGCGTCGTAAAGGGCCTGGATAAGGCCTGGCTCGCCTATGGTGTAAACCGACCCGCCGGGCCGCTGCGTGGCCAGGAACGCCGCCGTGGCCAGGGCGCTGGTATAGAAATGTTCCGGGTCCACCTGGATACCCAGGCGCGCCAGTTTCTGGGAAAGTTCCAGCGGGGACCGTTCGCTTGAATTGGTCAGAAAAAGAAAACCCTTGTAGTTCCGGACAAGCCAGTCTACAAATTCGGCGGCCCCCCTGAGCAGGCGGTTTCCGTGGTAGATAACCCCATCCATATCGATAATAAACGCCGCTTTGGATCGTATGTGGGCCAGTTTGCTTTCGTATTCCATAAAGTAAATATACTGATTTGGAGATGCTTTTCCAATTACCCGGCGGCGTTTCCAGTATTTCTTTTGACAAAAATTTCCCGGCTATGTATGCTTTTCTGTAATATTCAGTCTGAATTTCTGATTTAGCGCGTTTTTCCGGTTTTTAGCGCAAAAATTCCCGGAAAACACCGAGGCGGTTCGCGGATGTTCCATAATTCCTTGTGCTATAAAGCCAGGGCTGGCAAGGCAAAGGCGCCGGGCGCTAAATTTACTGCCGGCCAATCGCCTCGGTCAGGTTCTTTACCCACTTTTCCTTGCCCAGAAAATGCCGGGCGATAAAGTACTTCACAATGTCCGTGAGCTTCAGGATGCCGAACATAGTCACCGGCGGCAGGGAAGTCCCCAGGGCAAGTATAAACGCGCCGGGGACAAAGAGCAGGGTGTTTACCGACAGGTCGGTGTACATCCCCATGGCGGTGTCCCCGCCGGACCGGGAAATGGCGAACTGGGCGTTGAGCAGGCTCCAGAGGGGCAGGTATGCCAGGATGACGAAGATCAGCCCCAGGCTGATACCCCTGGCCCCGGCGCTGAGGTTGCTGAACACCAGGGGGATGAGCAGGGCCGAAGCGGCGGCCCCCAGGACGGCGATAATAACCCCCGCCGCCACCGAGCCGGACTTGATCCACCGGGCCTTATGCCGGGCTTCGTCGAGTTTTCCCGCCCCCAGACTCCCGCCTACGATCACCGCGGTGGTGGTCCAGATTCCCCCGAACAAGAGGAAAAAAATATTCGCTATGGTCCAGCCCGCCGCCATGCCCGCCACCACTTCCGCGCCGCCCCGGCCGTTGTACAGGGCGGTCATGATGGTTTCCGAACTGACCCAGGAAAGTTCTGAAACGAATATCATCACCGAACGGGAAAGTATCTCCCGGATAAGGCGTTTGTGGATAAGGAATATCTTGCCGAATTCCACGAAAAAGGGGGCCTTGGCCTTTCGCAGGTAGAGGAGGAACAGGGCAAGCTCAAAAACCCGCGCGATGATGGTGGCCGCCGCCGCGCCGGGGACTTCCAGCCTGGGCGCCCCCAGGTTGCCGTAGATCAGAAGCCAGTTCCCCACGGTGTTTACCAGGGTTGCCGCGGCCGAAATAAAGAGGGGGATCTTGGGCATGGCTATTTCCCGGAAACTGGTCCCTATGGCGGCAGAAACAGCCATGGGGACCAGGGTAAAGGAGATGAGCCGCAGATAGCCCGCCCCGATACTGGTAATTTCTTCCTGCGCGGCGTTCCCCATGGTCATCATGGCTATCATCTTGTCGGGGATGAGCCAGCACAGGGCAAAATACAGGCCCGCGGCGATCAGGCCCAAGATCACCTTGAAACGGTAGGCGTGCTTCATCCCCGCCTCGTCCCCGGCCCCCCTGAACTGGGCTATATAGATTCCCCCGGCCTGGCAGATCGTGTTAATGACAACGATGAAGATAAAGTTTATCTGGTTTGCGACATTTACCGCGGCCATGCTGGCATCCCCAAGGCCGGCGACCATAAAATTGTCGATAAGGGATACCAAGCTCATGATGAGTTGCTGGAGCATGACAGGTAAAGCTATAGCGACGGCTTCCCGGTAAAAGCTGAAGGGGCCCAATGGATTGGATCGCATACGGTAATTTTCCTTAATTTAAGTATAGTAAATTTACCAGAGGCGCCCAAAAAGAACAAGACATCCGTGACATCTGGACAGGATCCGATTCTTTTGCTAGAATGAGGGTGTCTTTTGAACGGCGCCGTACCCAAGCGGTAAGGGAGCGGTCTGCAAAACCGTTATACAGCAGTTCGATTCTGCTCGGCGCCTGAACCCAAGAACCCGTTCGCGGGGGATCGCCGGGGGCGGTTTTTTATGGATGTTTTGTTTTTAATTATTTTTTCTGCGAATTGTTTCTTTGAATCCCGCGCAAAATTCCTTCCTTAATATATAATGAATATATAAACGGAGATAACGGCGTATATAATAGCCGGCAGAGCGTTATAAATATGCCGGTTAATTTGAAGGGCAAATTCGCCCAAAGCGCGATTTATAATATTAAAAAACTGGAGGAAATTCATGGTTCGACGTTCTTTTTTGGCTGTTTTTCTTGCGGCCGGCATTTTTTCCGCATACGCGCAGTTTCCGCCGGATCTCCTCAAAGGGGCCGACGCCGTGAAGGACCTTTACGCGCCGCGCCTTCTGGGCGGGGCTTTTTCAACTTCCCAGGGCGGCGCGCCGGCCAGCGCGGTGAATCCCGCGGCGGGGGGCGACGCCCAGCGTATTGTCTTTGACGCGGGCTATATCCTGATTCCTACTTTCGGCGGCGAATCAGGGCTGGGCCACGCCGTAAACCTGGGGGCGCTTTTCCCCACAAAATACGCCGCCATCGGGGGCTCGGTAAATTTCTTCAATAGCCCTTACAATGATTTCCTGCCCGGTATCAATAATATTTTTATCGGGAATCTCAATATCGCCAAGGAGATATACCCCGGCCTGAATTTGGGGCTGGGCTTTAACTTCGGCTTTGGGGATGACTGGGCCGTTTCGGGGGATCTGGGTTTCCGCTACAACCTGGGGAAGCTGGGGAAGCTGGAGAATTTTACCCTGGGGATAGTCTTTAAAAGTTTGGGAAAAAGCACGCTCCCTTCGGCGTTTACGCCGCTCTTCGGCGTGTCCGCCGACTTTCTCCATCTGAGAAGCGCCGACGGGAATACCGCGGACCCGCTCAGGCTGTCCGGCGCCCTGGATCTGGGCATCCCTTCGGTAAGCAATCTGGAAGGGAAAATCGGCCTGTCCCTGGTAATGGCGGAACTTATCTCGCTTTCGGTATCCTGGGGTTTTAACGGGTACGAAAATTTCTGGGGGCCGGAAGATGCCCGCCGCAGCCCGACTCTGCCGTCAATAGGGATCGGGGTGAACCTGGTTCTTAAATCCGGGGGCAAACGGATCATAGGCGGCCGGCTCCCCTCGGACGGGGATCTTTCGTTGAACGCGGGGCTCAAGCCCATGTACAGCGGAATTGCGGCGCTGGGGCTGGGGCTTACCTGGAATGTCGGGGCCACGGACAAGACTCCGCCTGCCGTGACGATAGATTATCCCGAGACCCAGTATATTTCGCCGAACAACGACGGGCTTTCGGATTATCTTGAATTCCCCCTGATAATAACCGATCAGCGCTATGTAAATGAATGGGCCTTTGAAATTTACAACGAGGGCGGTGAATTGGCGCGCGGCTACCGGAACAAGGAGATGCGCCGCGAGACCCAGGGGTTTAAGAATTTCTTTGTCGAACTTGCCAGGGTAAAGGCGGCGGTTGAAATTCCCCCGTCCCTGCGCTGGGACGGCATTCTCGATTCCGGGGAACTCGCCCCCGACGGCCTTTACACGTTTAATATCACCGCCTCTGACGATAACGGTAACAGGGTTACAACCCAGTCTTACGAAGTGATAGTGGACAATACGCCTCCGTCCGTTGAAATCGAAGAAGCTGCCGAGGCCGATCGTATTTTTTCCCCTGACGGGGACGGGAACAAGGATGTCCTGGTTATCGGCCAGACCGGATCTTTTGAGGACAGGTGGGGCGCGGCTGTTTACAATATGGCCGGGCAGGCGGTAAAAACTTTTGACATAGGCAGCGCGGAACCCGCTCCGGTTACCTGGGACGGGACCGATGATACCGGGGCGATTGTGACGGACGGGGTTTACGAGTACCGGATCAGCGCCACCGACCGGGCGCAGAATACCGGGGGGAATTCCCTGGGGAATATTATCGTAAGCACTGTGCAGCCGTCGGTCGCCCTTTCCATTACCGACGCCTTTTTCTCTCCCAACAGGGACGGCGTAAAAGACGAACTGATCATGAACGCCGCCGTCCCGGTTAAAGAGGGGATCACCGGCTGGCAGATCACCGTCCAGAATGAAATGGGGGCAACGGTAAGGACAATACCCGATGCCGGCAGCCCTCCCCCCGAACGCTACAACTATGACGGCAAGGACGACGCCGGCGCCGTCCTCCCTGAGGGGAATTACCATGCCCGGCTTGAGATACGCTACCGGAACGGCTATGTTTCATCGGCGTTTTCGCCGGCTTTTACCCTGGATATAACGCCCCCGTCGGCATCGGTTACGGCGTCTTATACGGCCTTCTCCCCGAATAATGACGGGAACCAGGACGAAATAATCTTTACCCAGACAGGTTCCGACGAGGTACTCTGGCTGGGCGAATTTGCCCAGGCCGGGGCCGTGTCTTCCGCCCCCCCTGTCAGGACGGTGCGCATGAGCGGCGTCCCCCTGCCTGTCCTTAGCTGGGACGGCCACAGCGACGCCGGCGCCCTCTCCCGCGACGGCCAGTACAGCTACCGGCTTTCGTCCACCGATCAGGCGGGCAATACCGGCCGGTCCAACGCCGTCGCCTTTACCCTGAGCACCGCCGATACGCCGGTATTTATCATCACCGATTTCCGGGCGTTCTCGCCCAACGGCGACGGCAACCGCGATACGATTTCCATTATCCCCCAGCTTCAGGAAAGGGCCGGGGCGGCTTCTTACCGGGTGGAAATCCTTGACGCGGAAAATAACGCCGTGCGGGTCTTTGACGGTTCCGGCGCGCCTCCCGCCTCGATCAGATGGGACGGCAGAAACAGCGGGAACGCCGCGGCCCCCGACGGGGTCTACTCGGCCCGGATAGAGATCCGCTATACAGCCGGCAACCGGCCTGTCGCGGTATCCAGGCCTTTTACCCTGGACACGGTGCCTCCGGCCGCGGAACTTTCCACGCCTTATACCCTGTTCTCGCCCAACGGCGACGGCATCAGGGAATATGTCCCCATAGCGGTTACTACCGAGGGCGACGACGAATGGCAGGCGGTGATAACGGACAGCCGGGGCAGCCCGATCCGCACCTGGACCTGGGCCGGAAGCGCCCCGGACCTGCGCTGGGATGGCACCGACGAGGCGGGGAACATTGTCCCGGACGGCGCTTACCGCTTCTCTTTAAGTTCTTCCGACGAGGCGGGGAACAGTTTCCGGCGGGCCATTGACAACATCGTGGTGGATGCCCGCAATCCCCGGATATTCCTGACATCGTCGGGAACGGGCATAGCCCCGAAAGACGGCGCGGACCAGAGCATCAGGTTCGGGACCAGTCTTTCCCTCAATGAGGGGGTCGAATCCTGGAAACTGGAACTGAAAGATTCCTCGGGCGCCGTGCTCAAGACTTTCCCCGAACGGGGTCAGGCGCAAAACCTGCCGCCGGATTCGATTGTCTGGAACGGCCGCGACGATTCGGGCAATCTCCGCGAAGGCCGGTATACGCCGGTACTCACCGTCAGCTACCTTAAAGGCGATGTAGTCAGCGCGCAGTCGGCGCCCGTAATGGTGGATGTTACCGGGCCGGTACTGAGTTTCCGGTCCCGGCCGGAATTTTTCAGCCCGGACAACGACGGCGTTGACGACGAGCTGATCATGTTCCTGGGCGCCCACGACGTGTCGCCGATCGCCGGCTGGAGTCTGGAAATCAGGGAACCCCAGATGGACGATCCTTCCCGGCCGCCGCAGCTTTTCTACCGTATCGAAGGCCGGGGTACGCCCGCCGATCAGGTCATCTGGGACGGGTACAGCTTCCGGCGGGAGCTGGTCCAGTCCGCCACGGACTATCCTTTTGTCTTTCACGCGGCGGATATCCTGGGCAACGAATCCGTGCTGGAGGGGATTATCGGCGTGGACGTCCTGGTGATCCGCGACGGCGACCGCCTCAAAATACAGGTCCCGTCCATTGTATTCCGGGCCAACGCCGCGGACTTTAACGGCCTGCCCCAGGCCCAGGTGGATAACAACAACCGCATCCTGCGCCGTATCGCGCAGATACTGAACAAATTCCGGGATTACCGGGTCCAGGTCGAGGGCCATGCCAACCCGACAAGCAACCCGGTCCCGCCCGCCGAAGCCGCGGGCGATCAGAGGCTCAGCGAGGAACGCGCCCGCGCCACGGTGGACTTCCTGGTAGGCTTCGGCGTGAGCCGGGGCAGGCTGAGCGCGACGGGTAGGGGCAGTACCCAGCCCATCATCAGGTTCCAGGACCGCGACAACTGGTGGAAGAACCGCCGCGTTGAATTTATCCTGATCAAGTAAATAGAGACGGCCGGAAGCAGGAGGAAGCCTCCTGTTTCCGGCCGCTTCGCGGCTCCCTCCGGTTTTCCGCAGGGCTTAAACTTTCCGGCAATCCTCAAAACCGGGACAGGCTCGTCGAATAGTTACGAAAAAACAGTGAAAAAATTTTAACCGCAAGGCCGAATGAGCCTCCGCGGAGCAAAACCCCGCAGTATTAAACCAGACTTTCGAATAAGCCAAAGGCGTTTTTTCTATTTTATACTTGACAGTCGTAGTAATATGACATATATTTATATATATCAGACATATTAATACAGCAAATGAATACGATTTATAAGGAGAGGATATGAAGCGGCGGACAAGGATCATTCTGCGTATAGCAGGTTTTTTGCTCATCCTGGCGGGAAGCTGCGGCGCGCTTGCCCGGGGAAGTTTTTGGGCGGAAAAGGAAAGATCCCTGCCGCTAAGGGAAGGGGAGTGAGCATGGAACCAAAATTATCGCCGGATCTGTTACGGGGCCAT
>JAIRYB010000153.1 GCA_031267955.1 Spirochaetaceae bacterium
CCGCTTGACATATTCTTCAAAAAAATCTAGGATATTAGTTGACATTCGTAGATCAATTAAAAAAAGGGTCGTTCGAGCGGCCCTTTTTTATTATAAGGATGGATGCGTGCGGTACACCCCCAGGGAAGCGGACCCGGTTTTTGACGCCATAGCGCCCGTGGTCCGGGGTTTGGGCATGTCCCTTGTGGAAGCGGCGGTTTCCGGGCAGAAAGGGGCCCCAAGGGTCCGGGTAGTTATCTATAAAAGCGGCGGCGCGGGGGGCTTGCCGGGCGGGGCTGTTGGGGTGGATGATTGTTCCAGGGTGCACCGCGCCATAGTCCCCCGGCTGGAACTGGCCTTTCCGGGGGAGGATATTTACCTGGAGGTTTCCTCTCCGGGCGTGGACCGGCTTATCAAGGACGGGGCCGAATTCGCCCATTATATCGGCCGGGGGCTGCGGTGCTACCGTACCGATACCGGCGGCTGGGATGCCGGCATACTTAAGGCGGCGGATGCGGAAAAAATTACCCTTCAGGGGAAGGGCGAAACGATAGATTTGAATTTGAATATTATCGCCAAGGCAAAACTGGATCATTCGGTGGAATGATCCGCTGGCGTAATGACGGGAGGATAGAGCCGTGGGAACGGATATGTCGGAAGCGATTCACCAGCTGATTCACGATCGGGGAATTTCAGAGGAGCTGATTCTCAGAACCATTGAGAACACCCTTGTCGCGGCATACAAACGCCGGTTCGGAAACGCCGACAACGCCATAGTCAGGTGGAACGACGACAACCGGGAAGTGTCGATTCACGCGAAAAAAATCATAGTGGACGGGGTTTACGATCCGGTTTCGGAAATAGACCTTGAAGAGGCCCGGGAATTAAACCCCGAAGCCGAAATCGGGGACGAACTGCTCATCGAAGTTGACCCGAAAGATTTCGACCGGAGCTCGGTGCAAAGCGCCAAGCAGACCGCCCACCAGTCCATACGGGAAATCCAGAAAGACAGCCTCTATTCCGAGTACAAGGACAAGGTCGGGGAGATTATCATCGGCTATTACCAGCGGGAAAGGAACGGCACGATTTATGTCGATCTGGGAAAGATCGAGGGGATACTCCCCAAGAAGTACCAGTCGCCCCGCGAAGTGTACCATGTGAACGACCGCATCAAGGCGCTTATTACCGAGGTCAACAAGATCCCCGCCGGGCTTCAGATTGTGCTGTCCCGCACGCATACCGATTTTGTGCGGGCGATCTTTGAACTTGAAGTTCCGGAGATATACGACAAAACCGTGGAGATACACAAGATTGTCCGGGAGCCGGGTTACCGTACCAAACTGGCCGTTTATTCAAACCGCGAAGATGTGGATCCGGTCGGCGCCTGCGTGGGGCTTAAGGGGGTGCGCATCCAGGCGGTGATCCGGGAGCTTGAAGGGGAAAAAATCGACATTTTAAAATACGATCCCGATCCCCGGCGTTTCATCAAAAACGCCCTGTCGCCCGCGGAAGTGCGGGACGTGGTCATTCTGGACGAAGGCAAACACCAGGCCCTGGCGGTTGTTACCGAATCGCAGCTTTCCCTGGCCATAGGCAAGCAGGGCCTCAATGTCAGGCTTGCCAACCGGCTTGTAGACTGGAATATTGACGTTAAGACCGACGCCCAGTTTGGGGAGATGGACATTTCCGCCGAGACCCGGCGGGCTGTGACCGAGCTTTTCGGGGACGCGGACGAATACGGGGAGGAGATTTCCCGCATCTCCGAACTTCCGGGCGTGGATACGGCTGTGGCCGCGGCGCTTTTGGAAAACGGAGTAGAATACATCGAAGATTTTCTTGCCATGGACGCCGACGGAATTGCCGCGCTCAAAGGGGTTACGGCGGAACAGCTTGATACATTAAGAAAAATTATCGAAGAATATGTGGAAATTGTCGAGGAAGAAGAGGACGCCGGCGGGGCGGCGGAAGGCGCGGCGGAAGCGCCCCAGGCAGAAGCCGAATGGGCGGCTTCCGGCGAAGCGGCCGAACCTGAACCCGAAGCCGAGGAGATCGAGGAATACGAATGCCCGGAGTGCGGCGCGAAAATAACCCTGGATATGACAAACTGCCCGAATTGCGGCGTCGGGCTGAGTTTTGAATATGAGGAATAATGGCGGCGTCAAAAACCCCTTCGGGTTTTTGGATGTTCACATATAATACAAAGGTGGATCATGGCTGAGGAATTAGATAACACCCAGAAACCGAAAGTAGAACTTATCAAACGGCAAAAAGGCGAGGGCGAAAACCCCGGCGGCGTTAAAAGCGCGGCCGACAGTAACGGCAAGAATGTACCTGAAAGGCCCCGCAAAGTTATCGTCGTTAAAAAGAAGGCGCCTGCCGCGCCTGTGTCTCCGGTACCTGCGTCTCCCGCGCCCGCATCTCCCTCGGCGGGACCGGCAAAGAAGCCTCAGCCCAAGGTAGTAGTTTCCAGAAGCGTCGGCAAAAACGACATCGCGCCCCGTGACGCTGTTCCCCGGGACGAGCCGGAAACTGCGGCCGCCGTTCAGGGCGCAGTCGCGAAAACAGATTCCGCCCCGGTATCCGATACCGGGCAGCAGGTAAAAAAGCCGGCGGAAGAAGGCGGCGCCCCGCCCCAGCATACCGGGGAACGGAAAGCGGTCTCGCTGCCCGCCACCCAGCGCCCGGCCCTTGCCGCGGGCAAGGTAAGGGGCCGCCTTGTCGGGCCCAGGCCCGTGCGGGAAGACGGCAAGGGAGCCGCTGTTTTTACGCCGCGCCCCACGACGGCTGCGGGCAGGGTAGCCGGCCGCCCGGTGGGGAACCGGCCCGGCGGCGAAGGCGGGTTTTCCAGCAGGCCCGGCGATCGCCCCGGAGTTCCCGGCAGGCCGGGCGGTTTCGGCGGGCAGTACGGCGCCGGGAGAAGCGGCGCCCCGGGCCCCGGCAACAGGCCGGGCGGTTTTAGGCCGCGCCCCGGAGTTCCCGGCAGGCCGGGCAGCCCCCGCCCCGGAACGGGAAATCTGCCCCCGCCGGGAACCTCGCCGATCGATGGCGGCAAAGGCCCGGCGAAAAAGACCTTCAAGGCCAAGAAATCCGTTTACCAGCACAGGCAGCACGAGATGGCGGAGAAACTCCTCCAGACCAAGAAAAAAATATCCTCGACAGCCAACCCGGTCCCCAAATCCATCGACATAATGGAAGTTGTATCAGTATCCGAGCTTGCGAAAAAGATGAATCTCAAGGCTTCGGACCTGATACAGAAACTTATGAGCATGGGTATGATGGTTACCATCAACCAGCAGATAGACGCGGAAACGGCCACCATCCTGGCCGCGGAATTCGGCGCGGATGTGAAGATTGTAAGCCTTTACGAAGAGACGGTAATCGAAAGCGCTGCGGACGATGCCGCGTCACTCGCGCCCCGCCCGCCGGTAGTAACCGTGATGGGCCATGTCGATCACGGCAAGACCAAGCTACTTGACGCCATCCGCAGCGCGGATGTGGTGGCCGGGGAATTCGGCGGCATCACCCAGCATATAGGCGCCTATATGGTGGACACCCCCCAGGGCAGCATTACCTTCCTCGATACGCCCGGCCACGAGGCGTTTACCCGCATGAGGGCAAGGGGCGCGCAGGTTACCGACATTGTCGTGCTGGTTGTCGCCGCCGATGACGGGGTCATGCCGCAGACCGTGGAGGCCATCAATCACGCCAAAGAGGCGGACGTGCCCATCATAGTCGCGGTGAATAAAATGGACAAGCCGGAGGCCAACCCCGACCGGGTAAAGACCCAGCTTTCAGAGCATCAGCTTATCCCCGAAGAATGGGGGGGGCAGACCATGTTTGTGGAACTATCGGCCCTTAGGAAGGAAGGCATAGACAAGCTGATAGAGGCGATACTGCTGGAGGCCGAGATTCTCGACCTGAAGGCGAATTACAACCACAGCGCCGAGGGGAAGATCCTGGAGGCGCGCATCGATCACGGCAGGGGCATTGTCGCCACAGTGCTGGTAGAAAGGGGGACCCTCCGTATCGGCGATTCCTTTGTGGCCGGTATATGGCCCGGAAAGGTAAGGGCGCTTTTCAACGACAAGGGGGAAAAAGTTACCGAGGCTACGCCTTCGATGCCGGTGGAAGTGCTGGGGTTTGAGGGAGGCCCCAATGCCGGGGAGCCGCTCCAGGTGGTGGACGATGAAAGAGTGGCCAGGGGGATTTCCTCGAAACGGCAGGAACTCAAGCGTTTCGAAGACGCCAAGAATATCAGGAAAATCACGCTGGACAACCTCCGCGATACGATTAACGAAGGGACTATCCAGGAACTCAAGGTCATTATCAAGTCCGACGTGCAGGGTTCCGCGGAGGCCCTCCGTTCCAGCCTTGAAAAGCTTTCCACCGCCGAGGTGCGGCTCCACGTTATCCAAGCCCTTCCCGGCGCGATCAACGAGGGGGATGTCGACCTTGCCATCGCGTCCAACGCCATCATTATCGGTTTCAACGTGCGGCCGGTGCCGAAGGCGAAAATGCTCGCGGATCAGGAAAAGGTAGACATACGCAAGTACAATGTCATTTACAAGGCCGTAGAGGAGATTCAGCAGGCCATGGAAGGCATGCTCAAGCCCGATACCAGGGAAGAAGTCATAGCCACCGTGGAAGTGCGGAATACTTTCAAAGTACCCAAAGCCGGTACCATCGCGGGCTGTTATGTTCTTACCGGCACGGTCAAGCGCAGCGCCAGGGTTAATGTCATCCGGGAAGAAATTGTCATTTATACCGGCAAGATAGCGTCCCTGCGCCGCTTCAAGGACGACGCGCGGGAAGTGGCCGCGGGTTACGAATGCGGCATGGGTATTGACGGTTTCGACAGCATCCAGGTAGGGGATCAGCTTGAGGTGTTCGAAATCGTAGAGGTTGCCCGCAAACTGGCTTAAAATGGGTGAATACAGGATTGAGCGGGTAGGGCACTTGATGCAGGAAAAGCTCGGCGCCCTGATTGTGCAGGGAAAGATAAAAGACCCGCGCGTCGACAGTTTCCTGTCGGTAACGCGGGTCGAAGTATCCCGCGATCTTTCCTTTGCCGATGTATATGTATCGAGTTTTAAATCTCCCAAGTCGCTCGCCACGGGCCTGGCGGGCCTGCGGAGCGCTGCGGGCTTTATCCAGTCGCAGCTTGCCCGGGAAATACGCCTGCGGCAGACGCCGAAACTGCGTTTCTTCGAAGACGCCGGATTCCGGGAGGCTTTTGATCTGATTAAAAAAATCGAGGAACTGTCCCGCAATGGGGGAGCGTAAAGAGCCGGGTGTTTCGGGGCTTGTGCTGCTCGGCAAACAGCCGGGCCTTACCTCTTTCCAGGCGCTGAACCAGGTAAAGAAAATTTTTTCTACCGGCAAGGTCGGGCATACCGGCACCCTCGATAAATTCGCGTCGGGCCTGCTTTTGGTCCTTGTCGGCCGGGCGGTAAAACTTTCCCCCTGGTTTTCCTCCTGCGACAAATACTACTCGGCCCGTATCCGTTTCGGGTTTGAAACCGCCACGCTTGACCCGGAAGGGGAAACGGTAGCCGAAGCCCCCCTGCCGGGCCGGGAAGCCCTGGAAGAGGCCCTCCTTAAATTCCGGGGGGATATACTCCAGGCCCCTCCCGCTTATTCGGCTATTCATGTAAACGGCGTCCGCTCTTATGAGCTGGCGCGGTCCGGCGTCCGTGTGGAGCCGGAAAAGAGGCCGGTGACGATTTACAGCCTGGACCTCGATTCATGGGACCCGCCTTTTGCGCAAATCAGGGTCCGCTGTTCAAAGGGCGCCTATATCCGCTCGCTTGCCCGCGACATTGCGCTTGAAGCCGGTTCGCGCGCCCACCTTGCGAACCTGGAACGCACGGGGATTTCCCTTTTTAAGCTTGAAGACGCCGTCACGCCGGAAAATTTAGACGAAGATGCCCTGAAGCCCATAAGCCCCGCTGTTTTCCGGGCGTTGAAACTGCCGGCACTTGAGGCGGACGGCAAGACCGCCGCTTCCCTTGCCCAGGGCAGGGCAATCGAGCCCCTTGCGGGCGGCCTGCGTTTTTCCGGCGGCGCGGAACTGCCGGCGCAGGGCATAACTGAAAGCGCCGCCGGGGTTTTTGACGGGGACGGTAACTTTATCGCGGTAATCACGCGGGAAAACGGCCGCTGGGCCTACGGGTATGTCTATGCGCGTGGTTGAATGGCCCGCATTGGAGGCGGAGGAAGGGCCACCCCGGGCTTCCGCGATTACTATCGGGGTTTTTGACGGAATCCACCGGGGCCACCAGGAGCTTATCGGGAGAATCACCGCAAAAAACGGTGAATTTATTTCCACGATCATCACTTTCAGGAAAAATCCCAAGGAATTCCTCGGGAAAAAAGGTTTCAAGGGGGATATTCTCAGCCTGGGCCAAAAACTTGCGATCTTCGAGCGCCTTTCCGTTGCCCGGGTTGTCCTGATTGACTTTTCCGAAAATTTCAGTAAACTGAGCGGGAAGGAATTTCTCGGCCTTGTGCGGGATCGCCTTAATCCGGGTTTTGTCGTTCTGGGAAGTAATTTCCGTTGCGGCTACCGGGGCGCTACCGACGCGGCGCGTTTCAGGGCGCTTTACCGGAGGGCGGGAATCCCCGTCGAGCTAGTCCCGCCGGTGCTTGAGGGCGGGCGCCCGGTTAGCTCAAGCCGGATACGGGGCGCTATAGCGGCCGGGGATTTTTCCGCCGCGGCGCGGCTTTTGGGCAGGAACCTTGAGTTTGATCTGTCGCCCCTTGCCGGGGAACTCCGGGAAGGCGGCAATTTCTACCGGACAGCCCCGCTGCGGCGTATTATGCCCGGGCAGGGAAGCTATCCGGCATTGCTGCGCGGTAATGGAAAGGCCGGCGCGGTAAAAGCCGTTGTTGTTGTTTCAAAAGACGGTATCCTTGTCCCCTTGCCGGGGGAAGGGGAAGCGCCTTGCTGTATTGAATTTATTTAAAGCGGTTCCAAAATATCGGATTTTGGGGCCGGCTTTAAGGCCCTGTACGGGCCTTCCGCCCCGGACGGGGCGTTATCCGGGTTTTCAAGGAGTGTATATATGGCTTTAGACAAAGATCAAGTGACTTCCGTTGTAACAAAGTTCGGCAAAAGCGGGAAAGATACCGGCGCGTCGGAAGTCCAGGTTGCGCTGCTGACCGAGCGGATTAACCAGCTTACGGGCCACTGCAAGCAATTCAAAAAAGACAAATCCAGCCAGCGGGGTTTATTGATTCTGGTAGGAAAGCGGCGCCGCATATTGAAATATTTACAGCGGACGAATCTCGAAAAATACCGGTCCCTGATCAAGGAACTGGGTTTGCGCAAATAGCGCGAAAAGGAAAAAATGGTACAGAGAGTAAGTTATCAAATAGCCGGGCAGGATCTGATCCTGGAAACCGGCAGGATCGCGAAACAGGCTAACGGCGCGGTATTTGCCCAATACGGCGGTTCCGTGGTAATCGCCACGGTTTGCTCTTCCGCGGAATCCGTGGAAGGCCTTGATTATGTCCCGCTTACCGTGGACTACAACGAAAAATACTACGCGGCCGGGAAGATCCCCGGCGGTTTTATCAAAAGGGAGGGCCGCCCCAAGGACAAGGAAATCCTGGTTTCCCGGCTCATCGACCGGCCGATGAGGCCGCTGTTTGAAAAGAGTTTCGGCCGGGAAATCCAGGTAATACCCACCACTGTTTCTGCCGACCAGATAAACCCCCCGGATATTCTGGCGATCATCGCCGCTTCCGCGGCGGTTCATATTTCGGACATACCCTTTAACGGGCCTATCGCCGGTGTGCGGGTGTGCGCCCTGGGAGACGAGCTTGTTGTCAACCCTACCTATTCGCAGATTGAAAAGTCCCGCCTTGAAATCATGGTTGCCGGGACCAAAGACGGAATAACCATGGTGGAGGGCGGCGCGGCCGAGGTCGGCGAAGATATGATGGTCGCCGCCCTTGAAAAAGCCCACAAGGTGATTATCGAGCTTTGCGGCTTGCAGGAAAAACTGCGGGAGCTTGCGGGCAGGGAAAAACTCCCCCTTGCGGAGCCGGGCTATTCCCTGGAAAATGCCGAGGCTATCCGTTCGGCCGCCATGCCCGCCCTGGAAAGCGCCTGTTTTGTCAAAGGCAAACACGAACGGCGCGAGGCTATAGGCAAGGTCAAATCGGAGCTTGAGTCCCGGTACGCCGCCCAGCTTGAGGATGAAAACCAGAAAAAGCTTTTCGACGCCCTTTTTGAAGAAATGGAGTACGGCATCCTCCGGTCTTCCATTCTGGACAAGGGGCTGCGCGTTGACGGCCGGGGGACCGAGGATATTCGGGACATTAGCTGCGAGGTAGGGGTGCTGCCCAGGACACACGGGTCGGCGCTTTTTACCCGGGGCGAAACCCAGGCCCTGGCGGCGACTACCCTGGGTACTGTTTTTGACGAGCAGATCTTCGATGATATCGAGGGGGACAAGCGGGAGAATTTTATCCTCCATTACAATTTCCCCCCCTATTCGGTGGGCGAAGTCGGGCGTATGGGGACAGGCCGCCGGGAAATCGGCCACGGGAATCTTGCCCGCCGCTCGCTTGAGGCCATGGTCCCCTCCAAGGATGAATTTCCCTATACTGTCCGCGTCGTCTCGGAGATCATGGAATCCAACGGATCTTCCTCAATGGCCTCGGTCTGCGGCGGCACTCTTTCCATGCTGCACGCCGGCGTCCCCATGAAAAAGCCCGTGGCCGGTATCGCTATGGGGCTTATCACCGAGGGAAAGGGCGGGCCCGGCGACCGTTACGCGGTGCTGTCGGACATCCTGGGCGAGGAAGACCATCTGGGCGACATGGACTTCAAAGTCGCGGGTACTGTAGACGGCATTACGGGTTTCCAGATGGATATCAAGATTGCCGGGGTAAGCCCGGAAGTGATGAGCAAGGCACTGGACCAGGCCAAAAGGGGCCGGCTCCACATCCTCTCCGTCATGAATAAAACCATCGACAAGCCGACTTCCGAGATAAGCGAGTACGCGCCCAAGATAGTAACAATGCGCATCGATACCGACAAGATCGGCGCGCTTATCGGCCCGGGGGGAAAGAACGTCAAGGCCCTCTGCGAGCAGTACAGTGTGAAGATCAACACCGATGACGACGGTACGGTCACTATTTACGGAAAAAATTCCAAAGACGCGGAAGACGCCAGGACCGCCGTTAACGGCATTGTATCGGACCCCGAGGTGGGGCGGATATACCAGGGCCAGGTAAAGCGGATCATGGATTTCGGCGCCTTTGTGGAAATACTTCCCGGCAAAGAGGGGCTGGTGCATATCTCCAAACTTTCCCGGCAGCGTATCGCCCAGGTAACGGACGTGTTGAAAGAAGGGCAGGAGATTCCCGTCAAGCTTCAGGAAATCGACAAGATGGGCAGGCTCAACCTGTCGTATATCGACGCGATTGATCCCGCCGGGGAAGGCCAAAGCAGCGGCAGCGGCAGCAGCCGGCCGAGAAACGACCGCGACCGGCCCAGGCGCTGATGAAAACGCCGGCCCGCGCAACCGGGCGTGGGTTCGGCGCTGTTTTAAGGAAGCCAGGCGCTTTCGGAAACCGGGCGTGATTTGGGGGGCTTTGGTTTCGCAGAAAAAATGAAGACCTTAACTATTCCGGACCAAAATCGTTCTGTTTCCGCGACGCTGTTCAGGTATATTGTACTGGAAACGCTGTTTGCGTTTTTCGTGGCCTTTCTTTTTTTCTTTTTTACTTTTTTTGTAAACCAGCTTCTCCTTATTGCGAAGGAGATCCTTTCAAAAAAAGTCCCGATATTCCAGGTAGCGCTCCTCGTGGTTTACGCGCTGCCGTCGATCATCGCCATGGCCGCCCCCTTTGCCGCCCTGGTCGGGACTCTCATGGCCATAGGCAGGCTGTCGTCAGATAACGAGATCCTGGTAATGCTGTCGTCGGGCCTTTCCTACCGCAATATCTTTTTGCCCGCCATTGTTGTGGGTATTCTTATTTCCCTGGGTTCGTTTTTTACCAACGATGTGCTGCTCCCCCTGGGAACCCTGCGCTATGTCCGCCTCTACCGGAGTATCCTGGTTTCTACCCCCGCGCTGGAACTGGAATCCAATTCGGTCAAGAAATTCAAGGATACGGTAATGGTTACCGGCAATGTGGACGGCAGCGCCATTGACGATATTCTTATTCTGGACAGAACCAGCGACGGGGAGCGCCGTATTATTCTGGCCCACGGGGCGGAGCTCAAGGACGCGGGCCGGCAGGGGCTCAGCCTGGATCTTGACGAGGCCTTTGTACAGTCTTCGAAAGAAGTGTCCCGGCGCGATTACGATTACGCTTCCACGTCTTTTCTCCGCTACTGGGTACCGCAGGAAGACATGATCCAGGCCGTTGCTTCGGTAGGGCCCCGGGAAATGACTTCCCGCGACGTGCTAAAGGAAATACGCGCCAAGGAACTGAATCTCGCGTCCCGCATGGACGACCAGTACGCCAAACTGGTGCTTAACGCCCTGCCGCTTGAAGCGGCCCTGCGCGGGGGCCCCGGCCAGTCCGGATGGAACCGGCGCGCCAACCTGACGCTGGATTATGCCCGGGAGCTGGAAATCGCCGGGGTTTACCTCAAGGACAGGAGCCTTTCAATTTACCGGCTTGAATTCTATAAAAAGTTTTCCATCCCCTTCGGGGCTTTTTCCTTTATTTTTCTCGCGGTACCCCTGGGGCTGATGGCGAAAAAAAGCGGGCAGACCGTCGGCTTTATGTTCGGTTCTTTTATTTCGGTCATTTACTGGGCGTTGCTTCTGGGGGGGCAGACTCTGGGCATAAACCGGGGGTACTCGCCGTTCCTGTCCATGTGGCTTCCCAATATACTGGCGGTTTCTATCGGCCTTGTCCTGTGCGCCCTGCGGATAAGGCGGTAGGGGGATAGCGCTTAATGATCCTCGATCGTTATCTGGTCAGGCAGTTCTGGCCTGTCCTTGTTGTTTCCGTTTCGATGTTTGTCCTTCTCCTGTGCCTTATCGATCTTTTTGCCAATCTTACCCGCTACCTTAACTACGAAGTACCCATGAAACAGATACTGCTTATTTCCGGTTATTTTGTACCCAAGAGTATTTCCTATGCCATGCCTATTTCCCTGCTCTTTGCCGCGGCCTATGTACTGGGGGACCTTTACGCCCGGAATGAGCTTACTTCCATTTTTTCTTCCGGCATCCCCTTCTGGCGTTTTGTAATGCCCCTTATCGTTATCGGAATCGCGGCTTCCGTGTTCTCTTTCTTTTTTCAGGATATCGTGGTAGTTCCGACCCTGAAACAGAAGAATTTTCTCAGCAGGATCGCGCTTCACCAGCAGCGGAGCGAGAGTAATTCCGATATCGTAATTAAGACGAGGAACGGCCAGGTCATTTATTCGGTGGACTACTACGATGTTTCCGCGTCGGTTCTGAACGGGGTGAGTATTGTAGAACAGGGGGAAAACGGCGAATTTATTTCCCTTATCCGGGCCCCCCGGGCGGCCTGGAACGGGGAATCCTGGGATTTCAACAACGCCCTGATTTATGCCTGGGATAACGGTTTTCTCCGTGTAGCCCCCCTGGCCCCCACCGGCGCCTACCGCGAGCAGCCGGACACTTTCAGAAGAAACGCGGTGGATGTGGAAGATCTTCCCGTAAAGGACGCGGCGGCTCTGATTCAGGATCTTAAAAACGCCGGGCTGCCCTTTGTCGGAGCCCAGGCCGAGTATTACCACCGGTTTTCCTTTTCCGCCGCTTCTTTTGTGGTAATGGTACTGTCAATTTCCATGGGCGGCCGGTTTAAAAAGAATATACTCCTGATGACCCTTTCCGTAAGCCTGATTGTGACCGTTATTTTTTATGTCATGGAAATGATCTGCACGATGATGGCGCAGCTCGGGTATATTCCGCCCCTGGCGGGCGCGTGGTTCCCCATCCTGTTTTTCAGCGCTATAGGATTGCTTTTACTGCGGAGCGCGAAAACTTGACCGGCGCTTTTTTTGCCGTTGCCCACACCGATTCCGCCTGCCCCGCTCGCGCGGGAATCATGGACCTGCCGCACGGAAGGGTAACTACGCCGGTGTTTATGCCGGTAGGTACCAACGCTACGGTCAAGGCGCAGACAGTGGACGATCTTGAGCGGATAGGCTTCAGGATTATCCTTTCTAATACCTATCATCTTTACCTCAGGCCCGGAACCGAAGTTATCGGCGCGGCGGGCGGGCTGCACAACTTTATGCGCTGGGACCGGAACATTCTTACCGATTCCGGCGGGTTTCAGGTTTTTTCCCTGGCGCCCATGCGGAAGATCCAGGACGAAGGGGTGCGCTTCCGTTCCCACATCGACGGTTCCTATCACAGCCTGACTCCGGAAAATGTCGTGGAGATACAGAAGGTACTGGGCAGCGATATACAGATGCAGCTTGATGTCTGTACCCCCTGGGGTATTTCCTATAAGGAGGCGGAAGAGGCGCTGCGCCTTACAACCCTCTGGCTCAAGCGGGCGAAAAGCGCCTGGGAAAAAGCCCGCGATTCGGTGAGTGATACTAACGGCGCAGACGCCTACCGGGGGAAACTCTTCGCGATTGTCCAGGGGAATTTTTTCAGGGACCTTAGGGCGAGGAGCGCGGAATCGGCTGCCGGCGCGGATACCCCCGGGATCGCCATCGGGGGACTCTCCGTAGGGGAGGAAGAGCCGGTCTTCCTTGACTATCTTTCCTATACGGCGTCCCTTCTTCCTCCGGAAAAACCCCGCTATGTAATGGGCATCGGGACCCCTCAGTACATCCTCGGCGCGATTGAGCGGGGCATCGATATGTTTGACTGCGTGTTTCCCACAAGAACCGCCCGGAACGGGCATGTCTTTTCCCGCCGGGGGCCTTATAATTTAAAGAAAGCCGAAAACCGCCTCAAATTTGAGCCGATAGATAAAGAGTGCGGGTGCGGGGTTTGCAGGAAATACAGCCTGGCATACCTGCGGCATCTTTTTAAGACACAGGAGATACTCTGTTCCATGCTTGCGACGTATCATAATCTGTATTTTCTCCACGATCTTGTTGAAGAAGCCCGGCGGGCGATCATGGAGGATCGTTTTTTGCCGTTTAAAAAATCCTTTCTTGAAACGTATTCGGAGGGGAACCGGTAAATGAAAACTTTCGCGGCAATAGCGCTGTTTGCCCTGCTTGCGCTGCCGCTTTCTCCCGAAGAAACAGAGGGCGTACAGGCCGCCGGGGCCGATAGCGGCATTGCCGGGAATACCGGGGCCGGAGAGGGCGATAACGCTGTTCCCGCCAATACGCAAGGCGGCGATTCTGTTGCCGGGCCTGCGCAGAAGTCCGTAGAAGAACAGCGGCTTGAAACCATACGTTACGGCACTGAGAACGAGATCGCCTCGCTTATCCAGACTTTGAAAACAGAGAATTCATCTTACCTTGATGATGAGCTTATCGCCCTGGTGCGGGGGACTCTGAACCGGAATATCCTTACCGGGGTCTTTGCCTTTTTTGGGGATCGGGGCAAAAGCGGCCTCGAGGAACGGGCGCTCAGGGCTGTTACCGAATGGGACGGGGAGGCAAACGAAACCATTATTGCCGCCATTGACTACCTGGGCAGGGTAAACAATGCCGATGCCGTCAAACCTCTGAAGGCGCTGCTCAGCACCGAGGAACGGCGTTTTAACAGCAGCATATTCCGCGCCCTGGGGAGAATAGCCGGCGCCCATGAAGATCTGTGCGATGAAACGGCGGCGTACCTAAAGGATTACTATACCGACCGGATACCGGCCGACGAAGCCCGCAGGGAAATTATCACCGCCCTGGGGGATACCGGCTCCCCGGATATCATCCCGTTTTTAATTGATATTACCGGAAACAACGACGAACGGGCCGCGGTCCGTATGGCGGCCATAAACGCCCTGTCAAAAATCGGCGATCCGGCAGGACTCCCGGCAATACTGGAAGGGGTTTCTTCCCAGGATCCGAATCTGCGATCCTCGTCGGTCGCCGCCCTCGGCCCTTTCCGCGGCCCTGAAGTGGATCACGCCATTACGGAAGCTTTCCGGGATACTTATTACCGTACCCGGCTTGGGGCCGCCCAGGCCGCAGGGAAACGGAAACTCGTCGAAGCTATTCCCTACCTTGCCTACCGGGCCGAACACGATGATACCCCGGCGGTTAAGGACGAGTCGATCCGCGCCCTGGGAGAAATCGGTACTGAAGAAGCCGTTGCCGTCCTGGATTCGCTTTTTTCCAATCAGAAAACCCCGGACAGGGCAAGGATACTCTGCGCGGAAATGCTCGTCAGGGAAAAACCGGACGCTTCCGCCGGAAAAATAAGCGCCGAAATAGACGACGCGAAAAAACGGAACCAGAATGCCCTCTATAACGGCCTGCTCAGGGCGATTAGCGCCGCAAAGACTCCCGCGGTAGAAAACCTTGCAAAACGCCTTCTTGCTTCGGGCGGAGTAACGGAAAAATCCTACGCCCTGGATATGATTGTCAATAACCGGTTTGTTTCCCTTTCCCGGGATATAGAAGCCCTGCTGGATCAGAAAAACCAAAACCAGAGCCTTTCCCGCAAAGCCCAGGCTTCCCTTGCGGCCCTCCGCAGAAACGATTAGCCCCGCAGCCCCCCTCTCGCGGCTATTTTAATTTTGCCAAAGAAGATGGGCCGGTGGAATTCATCACCCGGTTCAAGCCGATCAGGGGATCTTCGTACTGCCTGAACCTGAAGGAAAGTTTATACCCGGAATCGGAAATTATCTTTATGGTTTTTTCAATACAATCCGGCACCGCGCCGGAAATTTCGGGGAAATAGCGGGGCTTTTTGGGAACGAAAGTACATTCCTTTCCGTCAAACTCAAGTGTCCCGATAGAAGCTGGAAGGGGAACCAGAAAAATGAGGAAATCGGATTTTTTGCCGCCCACCGTATAAGAGGATCCTTCTTTTAGGGAATGGGTATTTCTCCGCCCGATATTACGATTCTGATC
>JAIRYB010000216.1 GCA_031267955.1 Spirochaetaceae bacterium
GGTTCCGGGTGGCTGACCACGGGGAAAGAGGCGGCGGCGTTTGAAGGCGAATTTGCCGCCTTCCTGGCCCCTCCGCCGGCGGCCCCGATCAGGGCTTTCGCCGTCAATTCGGCTACGTCGGGCCTTCACCTTGCCCTTGAGGCCTGCGGGGCCGGGCCGGGAAGCACGGTGCTCCTCCCCTCCTTTACCTTTGCCTCGGACGCGGAAGCTGCCCGTTACTTGGGCGCGGAGCCTGTTTTTATCGACATAAAGCCGGGGACCTTCCACATTGACCCCGAGGCCCTGGAAGCCGCCCTGGACCGGCTTTCGCGGGGCCTCCCCGCCTATCCCGGCGGCCCCGCGGGCAGGCCGGCGGCGGTGATTCCGGTCCACTACGGCGGCCTTCCCTGCGACATGGAGCCCATACTGGAACTGGCCCGGCATTACGGGGTAAAGATCGTCGAGGACGCGGCCCATTCGTTTCCGTCGCCGCTCCCGGACGGGGCCTTTGCCGGAACCCTGGGGGACGCGGGGGTGTTTTCGTTCTACGCGACAAAAACCATCACTACCGGCGAGGGGGGGATGGTGGTCACCAGGGACCCGGAAATTGCCGCGCGGGTCGCTCTGATGCGCCTGCACGGCATAGACCGCGATGTGTGGAACCGTTACACGGACAGCAAGGCATCCTGGTACTACGAGGTTGTTGAGCCGGGGTACAAGTACAACCTT
This sequence comes from Spirochaetaceae bacterium, assembly GCA_031267955.1. Classification (GTDB taxonomy): domain Bacteria; phylum Spirochaetota; class Spirochaetia; order Treponematales; family Breznakiellaceae; genus JAIRRR01. The sequence goes on from JAIRYB010000216.1 coordinate 709, forward strand.
CCCGATATACTGGCCGCGGTCGGCAGGGCACAGTTGAAACGCGCCTGGAAACTCCTTGCCATGAGGAAGGAAATCGCCGCGAGCTATGACAGGGCTTTCCGGGACAACCCCCGCATCGTCATCCCGCCGACAGGGCCGGCCGACGCCCGGCACCTTTACCCTATCAGGGTAAGGGGCGAAACTCCGGCTATTGACCGGGACGCCTTTATCGATAAACTAAAAGAGAGGGGGATCGGCGTGTCGGTACATTTCATTCCCCTCCATATCATGCCCTACTACAAAAAACGGTATGGGCTGAAGGCGGAACAATTCCCCGAATCCGTAAAAACTTTTAGGCAGCTTATCTCCCTTCCTATCTGGCCGGGAATGACGGATAGGGATATCGACAGGGTGATCGGCGCGGTCGGGGATATTACCGGCGGACAGGGATGAGTATTTTCCGGGGAGTGCAGGCGGCGGTGGACGGCGCGGAAGAATTTGTTGACGACATTGAACTGCCGGGAACCCTTTGCGGGATAACCATCCGCTCCCCTGTCGCGCGGGGCCGTCTTGTCTCGATTGACTGCCCCGAACTGCCCGAAAGCTGCACGCTTGTCCGCGCGAAGGATATTCCGGGCAAAAATTACCTGGAAGATTTTAAAGTCCCGGTTCTGGCATCGTCCGCCCTGTCGTACATCGGCGAGCCTGTCGCCCTGCTCCTGGGGCCGGATCGGCTCCTGGTGGAAAACCTGGTTTCGCGCTGCCGGGTCAATGTTGAGAGCGAAAATCCCCGGTACGGCTGCCGGGATTTTACGGAAGACCAGCTTGCGGGCAGCCGGGATATCCGTATCGGTGAAACGGACGAGGCCTTTAAGGAAGCGGCCCGCGTAATTGAGGGCGTCTACCGCACGGGCTTGCAGGAACACTGGTACTCCGAACCGTCGGGGGCCCTGGCCGAATGGCTGGATGGCAGCGCCCGGGCCAGGATCAGGGTTTTTACCGCCACCCAGTGGCCTTTCCAGGTAAAGCGGGCCGTAGCGGGAACACTGGGCGCGGCGGCCGGGCCGGTGATAGTATCGCCGGCCCGTATCGGCGTGCATCTGGACGGCAAGATCTGGTACCCCGCCCTGCTTGCCTGCCACGCCGCGCTGGGGGCCTATATCACGAAACAGCCGGTCAGGGTTATGCTTACGCGGCGGGAGGATTTCCTTTACAGCCCCAAGCGCGCGCCCTCGGAAATACGCATACGCAGCGCCGTCGGGGAAAAGGGCCGGCTTCTGGCAAGTGAAATCTCCGTCACGGCCGATATGGGCGCCTACAAGGTTTTCGCGGACGAAATACTGGACCAATGCTGCCTGGGCTCCCTGGGAATATACAAACAGCAGTGTATCAAAATAAACGGCAGGGCCCTCAGCACCAATATCCCGCCGGCAGGCCCCTTTGCCGGTTTCGGCCTTGCCCAGGGTTTTTTTGCCATGGAAAGGCAGGCGGCCCTGATCGCCGATACCCTCAAACTCAACCCGATAGAATGGCGCAAAGAGAATATACTCTCCCGGAAAAAAAATCCGGCAATAGGCGTCCCTTTTGACGAGGATATTTTCCCCGAAAAACTCCTTGACACCGCCGCCGCCATGGGGGACTACCACCGCAAATGGGCGGCATACGAAACGCTCAGGGATTACCGGCGTTCCCACGGCGGGCCTGAAAAAAACGAGCCGCTCAGGGGCGTCGGTATCGCGGCGGCCTATCAGGCCAACGGTTTTTTGCACGATCCCGCCGGCAAAGGCGTCTATACCGTGGAACTGACCCTGCATAAGGACAGTTCCCTGGAAATCGCGAGCAGCATGGTTCTTTCCAACAGCGATTATGTTTCCATCTGGAAAAATGCCGCTTCGGAGATCCTGGCGCTGGACCCCGCGAATATCCGCGTTATCGGAGGCGGGGCCGGCACCGCGCCCGATTCAGGCCCGGCATGCCTGTCCCGCGGCATCACGGCGGTGACGCAGCTGGTGGCTCTTGCCGCCGGCGCTATCCGGAAACAGCGTTTCAGGGACCCCCTGCCCATCAAGGTACGCCGTTCCTGCAAATGCTCCTACGTACCCCAGTGGGGGGCGGAAACCGGCAGGGCCGACCGGAACGCGTTTTCACACGCGGGCTGGGGGGCCGTGGTGGTGGAGGTGGAGATCGATCCGGTGGAATATACCCCCAATATACGGGGCGTCTGGATGAGCCTGGACGGCGGCAAGATACTTTCCCAGAGGCGGGCGTGGCGCGCCACGCGTTTCTCGATCATACAGGCCCTGGGCTGGGCTTCCGGGGAAAGACTCAGCTACGAAGATGGCGTTATCCCGGACGGGCAGTTTTTGGCCTACGAGCTTCCCGGCCTGCGGGAAATACCGCCCATCCACATCGATTTTATCTTTAACGAAACCGCGCTCCCCAAGGGAATCGGCGATATTCCCTTTAACTGCGTCCCGGCCGCCTTTGCCCAGGCGGTTTCGCAGGCCGTCGACTATCCTTTCGAGCGCATCCCAGTCACGGCCAGGGATATTTGGGACACGGGCAAATTCAGGCGGCCACGGGGAGCCGGGCCATGATCGTTAAATTCGTCCTGAACGGCGACGATGTCACCCTTAACACCGACGCGGACACTCGGCTTATCGATATTTTAAGGAACAGTTTCGGCCTTGTAGGGGCAAAAAACGGCTGCCTTTCGGGGAGCTGCGGGGCCTGCTTCGTGCTTTTTAACGGGAAGGCCGCGTCTTCCTGCATCATCCCCGCCTTCAGGCTTCGGGGCAGCGAGATCATCACCATCGAGGGCTTTATCCAGTACAATGAATACCAGGACATAGCGTCCGGCTTTGCCCAGGCGCGGGTAGAATTCTGCGGCTTCTGCGATACCGGAAGGGTATTCGTCACGGAGGCGCTTCTGGAAAAAAAGCCCCGCCCCAGCCGGGAAGAAATACTCGACGCTTTTTCCGGCATCAAATGCCGCTGTACCGAGCCGGAAAGCCTTGTGTCGGGAGTCCTGGCCGCCGCGGAATTCAGGCAACGGAGACTGTATGGCAGAGGCGCGTAAAGCCGGGGAAACGGCAAACCGGTTATTCTACCCGGTTACCTTGCAGGAACTTTTTACCGTCTGGGAGCGTTCTCCCGGCGCCGTTATCTCCGCCGGGGCCACCTCCCTGTCCTTTCACCGGAACGGCGGCGGTTATAAAATTTCCCTTCCCGAGCGGATCATTTCCCTGGGCAATCTGGACGAACTCCGGCGATTCTCCCGCACCGAACGCTACCTGGAAATAGGCGCGGCGGTTCGTCTTGACGAGATCATCGGCATGGGGAAGATCGTTCCGGATGTTTTTACCAGCGCCCTCAGCGCGGTTGGAAGCCCCCAGCTCCGGAATCTCGCCACCATAGGCGGGCATATCTGCTACCCCTTCAAACAGCTTGACGCCGTCGCCCCGCTTGTCGCGCTTGACGCCCGTTACGAACTGAGGACCGCGTCTTCCTCCCGGTGGATACCGGCGTTCCGCTTTTCCTCCGTTTCCGGCCTTCCCTCGATTAACAGCCAGGAATTGCTCACCAGGATCAGAATTCCCCTGGATATCTGGAATTATTCCGCTTACAAGAAATTCACCGATCCCTATACCGGGGACGACACGGCCGGTTCCATGGCCTTTGTCGCCCGCTGCCAGAAGAATATCCTTACCGATATACGGATAGTCTACGCCGGCCTGGCGGCGCTCCGGGACAGGAACAGCGAGTCCTCCCTTACCGGCAAACAGCTCCCCCTGACCGAGCGGGACCTGGGGAATTTCATGGGGCTCTGGGCCGATTATCTTTCGGCTGTTGATCCCGCCCCTCCCCGTAATGATAATTCCGCTTTCGGGGCGGTAAGGGAACTGAACGCCCTGATACGCGCGAAGATGCTCAATTTTATCGAATCCTGCATCCGCGACCTTGCGGAGTAAGCGGGATGGCGCTATTTGTCGGCGCTAAAAGCATCCCCGGCCCTTCTTGGGCCGGGTTTAGTGGAGGGGGCTACGGTAAGATTTTAACATGAGGCAACGCGGGCGCGTGACATTTTATGAATCTTTTGTTATTATTATGGCATGTATAATGTAGGTCTCGCGTATCTCTTTTGGCTGGTATCCGGATTCGGCGCCCTGGGGTTCCACCGTTTTTATTTGGGAAAAATTCCTACAGGCCTGCTGTGGATGTGTACCGGCGGGCTGGGAATGCTGGGATCAATCTACGATTTTTTTACCCTGCCCGGACAGGTCAGGGAGGCGAATATACGGAACGCCCTGCTGAGCGGGGGAGCCGCCGCCGGCAGGGACGGCGCGGGGCATAACGGCTGGCGTTATGTCAATGACGGCAGCTCCCGAATCGTGCGCGAACGCAAAGAAACCGTGGAGCGGGTTATCCTGCGGACGGCCAAGCAGAATAAGGGGATAGTTACCGCCAGCGAAGTCGCGCTCGAGGCAAATATATCCATGGAAGACGCGAAAAAAGCCCTGGACACCCTAGTCAGCAAGGGTTTTGCCGATTTACGGGTCCGCAAGTCGGGCACCATCGTTTATACCCTCCCGGAGCTTATGGACAGCGACTCCCCCCTGGAAGATTTTTAGCAGCCGGGCGGCATCTGGAAACAGGTCGCAGCAACGCCCAAAGTACACGAAAAAAACGCTGTAAGGCGAAATTGCCGTTCCGGGTAGTTGACACACCTCTTTGTTTTGTGGAATTATAAGGAATCCAGGCGAAGTAACGATACATATTGAGAAGGTTGAGCAATGAAGACGGTATTCATAAAACCCGCGGATGTGGAGCGGAAGTGGTTTGTGATTGACGCCGGGGGAAAGCCCCTGGGCCGGGTAGCCGCAAAGGCCGCGGCAATACTCCGGGGCAAGGAAAAGGTGATTTTTACCCCCCATCAGGAAATTGGGGATTACGTGGTGGTGGTGAACGCGGACAAGGTGGCGGTAACCGGGGACAAAGCCCGGCAGAAGCTGTATCATCATCATACAGGGTATCCGGGCGGGCTTAAAACCCGGACTTTCGCGAAGCTGGTTGAAAAACACCCGACCTCGCCCCTGGAACTGGCAATCAAGGGGATGCTCCCCAAGGGGCCTTTGGGGCGCAAGCTGCTGAAGAACGCGAAGCTCTACGCGGGGGCCGGGCATCCGCATCAGGCCCAGAATCCCCAGACAGTTGAGATGTGATTTTGGTTTTCAAGGGAGAAAGAGGAATAGATGATTAAGAATCTTGGAATTGGAACCGGAAGGCGCAAGACTTCGGTGGCCCGGGTATACGTCCGGGACGGAAGCGGCAAAATTGAAATTAACGGCAAGGATCTGGGCGGGTATTTTCCCCAGGGCGAGCATTCGGTGATGGTCCGCCAGCCCCTTATGGTTACCGCCAGCGAGAACAAATTCGACATACTGATCAATGTTTACGGCGGCGGTTCCAACGGCCAGGCCGGCGCCTGCCGCCACGGCCTTGCCCGCGCGCTCTGCCAGGTGGACCAGGGCAATTACGCCAGCCTCCGGAGCAACGGCTTCCTTACCAGGGACCCCCGGATGGTGGAACGCAAGAAATACGGCCAGAGGGGCGCCCGCAGGCGGTTCCAGTTCTCCAAGCGCTAACGCGCCGCGTTTCGCGCCGCTGCCGCTGTGACGGTTTGCGGGGCGGGCGAAGCATAGCATAGTATAGAGGGCGGAGTATCGCAGGCGGAAGCCAGACTTTTCCTAAAGGGATTTCCCCTTAAGCGCGCCGGACGAGCGGGTTTTTTGCGGCGCGGAAATTTGCGGGCGCGAAGGGCCGCCGGGTTTGTACTGTATGCAGGTGGTTTCGATAAAAGCCGCCGATTCTTCCCTTGTGCGGATCGGCCTTTCCGACGGTTCTATTTTTTCATTCAAAACCGTATACCTTCCCCCGGACTTTTCTTCCGGCCTTTGGGCCGTCAAGGGCGCTGAAATTTCTTTAAAAGAAGCCGAGTCCCTCCGTTTTGCCGCCGGCTGCTACCGGGCCGAACGGGCCGCGCTTGCCCTTATTGCCCGGGCTGAACAGACCCGGCTCGGTTTAAAGGCTAAACTGGCGCGCAAGGGCATTAATTCCGTTTATATCGGCGCGGCCCTGGATTATCTGGAAGGGCTCGGTATTATAAGCGACGAACGTTTCGCTGCCCTGTGGCTGGAGTCGAAACTCCGCCGTGTCCGGACCGGGCGGGGCGGCAAACTCTGCCCCCAAAAACTCCTGGCTTCCCTGCTCGGCCGATCGATCCCTTCGGGAATTGCCCGGAAAGCCCTTGGTTCCGCCCTGGATTCCGCGACCGAGCGGGCCCTGCTCGATTCCTATATCGCGGGTGTTTTCCCGAATTTTGACAAGGGCGATATTTTTGTCCGGCAAAAATTAAAGGCTGCCGGCTTTTCCTCCGCCGTGATACGCGCCTATTGGGAGGATATGTGAGGCTTTGCCGGTCTCCGGGATCACGGGGAGGAGGGAGGGGCGGCCCCTCCGGCGGAAGCGGGGGGGAGGGCGGTTCCGGCGGCCGGCCGGGCGGCCCCAAAACTGCCGGCGGCGAGAAGGCCGCTTTTTTTGCCCGTGTTGACGGCCGGGTCCAGGGAGTGGGTTTCCGCTACACCTGCCTCTACGAAGGCCGCCGCCTTGGCCTTTCCGGCTGGGTCCGTAACAGCCCCGACGGCGGCGTGGAAGTCTGGGCCGAGGGCCCGGCGGCCAAGCTGGACGCCCTTATCGCCTGGCTGCGCCACGGCCCGCCCTACGCCCGGGTGGACAGCCTGGGCTATGAAAGCCGCGCCCCCCTTGGCGTGTACCGCGGTTTTACGGTAGAAGGCTAAGGGGGCCTTGCCCCGGAAAATACCGGCGGGGATTATTGTTGCTCAGTGCATGCGACCCCCGTAATGCCTCATATTGAAATGTTACCGACCCCTTTACACAAAATATCTTAATCTGGTATAGTAACCGTGGTTTTACGGGAGAGCCTGGATTGAGCCGTTGTTGTACTATTGAGGCGCCGGGGAAGATCAACCTCCATCTGGAGATAGGCGAAAAACGGGCGGACGGATACCACGATCTTGTAAGCGTGTTTGC
>JAIRYB010000238.1 GCA_031267955.1 Spirochaetaceae bacterium
CTGACTGACGGCAGGATCGCCTTCGCCGGGATGGACCTGTCCCAGCGGGATATCAGAACCCACGCCCGGCCCTATGCGTTTGACCGCTTCCAGGAAGAAGGCTCCTCCAGGCTCAGCCCCCGGTACTCCGGGGAATTTTTCCGGGCCGCGGCCATAAACGCGTCGGGAAGCCAGAAAATTTACGCCGAATGGTTCAGGGATGAAATCGCCCGTTATCCCGGGCGGCTCTGCTCCCTGGGAAATAACAACCCGGTTTTCGACATTTTAAAGGCCGGGCAGGAGGGGCCGGGAAGCGGCAAACGGCAAAAACCCAGGCCCGCCTTCCGCGTTGTCCCCTGTCCCGGAAAAAGCCGCGACCCTGCACGGGACGGGATAGAGATCCTGCTTGCGGCCCTGGAAAAAGGCGGAAGCCCGGAGCGCGTCTTCGGCGGCCTCGCCCCCCTCCTGCTGCCTGAAAACCCGTGCGAATACGGCGGCGAAAGCGGGCGGCTGCTCGCGGAAGAAATAAAACTTCTCGCCGGGGGCTGCGGGAGCCGCCATGGATAAGACTCTTTTTGAACGGAACCTGCTGGCCCTAAGCCAGCGCCAAAGCGCCCTCTGCTCCCGCCTGAGCGCCGCCCGGACAACCCTGGGCCGCTACCGCTTCCTGGAATCCCGAAGCGGGGAGCCGGTTCCCGCCCTGGTCGACGCGGCCGGGGCGGCCCACGCCCTGCATTCCCTGGTGGACCCCCGCCGCGAAGGAGAGCGGCTTGTGGAAGCCTCGGCTTCCCCGGCGGGCTGCCTCATCTTCCTGGGCCTTGGCGGCGGCTATTACCCTGAAGCGGCGCTTGATCGGGAAAGCGTGTGCCAGGTCCTGGTCATCGACTATGATATACACGGCGTCGCGGAACTCCTCGCCTCCCGGGAATATATCCGCCTCTTTAACGATCCCCGTTTTACCCTGTTCGTAGACTGTGACGGCGAGGCTTTGGAACGCCATATACTTGAAACCTGGAAGCCCGCGCTGTACGGGGGAATCCGGGTTATCCCGCTCAGGCAGAGGGTTGAACAGGAAAACGAATCTTTCGGGCGGGCGGGGGACGCGATAAAAAGGGCCATAGACCGCCTTTCCCTGGACTATTCCGTCCAGGCCCATTTCGGAAAGCGCTGGTTCTCCAACATTATCAGAAATATGTTTCCCGCGGAAAAAAACGCCCCGGCCCTCGCGCCGGTTAAAAAGGCGGTCATCTGCGCCGCGGGGCCCTCGCTCGACTTGCAGCTTCCGCGCCTTGGGGAATACGGCGCGAAAAAAAGACGGGGATGTTTTATCATCAGCGTGGACACAGCCCTGCCCGCGCTGCTCAAGAACGGCCTTAAGCCGGACGCGGTAATTTCCATTGATTGCCAGCATATCAGCTACTACCACTTTATGGGGCTTTCCCTGCCCCCGGACATACCCCTGTTTCTGGACCTGGCAAGCACTCCCCTGCTCGCCTCGCTTGCGGAAAACGCGCGCTTCTTTTCGGGCGGCCACCCCCTGACCCGCTACCTCTCGCGCTGCTGGCGGCCCTTTCCGGAACTGGACACTTCCGGGGCCAATGTAACCTACGCGGCCCTTTCCCTTGCCGAATACCTTGGGGCCGGGGAAATCGAACTTTACGGCGCTGATTTTTCCTACCCTTTGGGGATCTGCTACGCGCGCGGGACTTACATCAACCCCTGCCTCGCGCTGCGGCAGAACCGCCTGGACCCCCTTGAGGCGGAATTTTCATCGTTTCTTTACCGGAGCGCGCTGCTTGAAAAGATCGGCGCGGGCTGCTCATGGTACTACCAGACGCCGGTACTGCGCGGCTACCGGGAAGCCCTTGAGGAAAAAGCCGGGAATCTCTCCGCGTCAATAAAGGCCGCGCCCGGCTTCGGCGCCCCGATTTCCCTGCGTACCGGGCATCGGGACGGCTATGCCGCCCGTTCCCTGCGGCTCTTTTCCTCGGGCAGAGCCTCGGCCGGCGCGGCTTCCTTCCTTGAACAGTACCGGGAAGATATCAAGGCCATGCCCCCACTTTCGGGAAATATCGCCCGCCGCCTCGCCGAGCTTCCGGAAAAAGCCTCGCTTGTCCTTACCACCCTGCTCCCCCTTGCGGCGGCGGTCAAAGGCCGGCAAAACGAGGCCACAGCCTCGGAAATATTCGAAGCGGCGCGGGGACACTGCCTGGACGAGCTGGAAAGGGTGACGGGCCGGCGGTAAGGGTCCGGCGGGAAACCGCCCGAAGTATCCGGCCCGGATGAAAAGCGGCGATCCTGCTACCGCAGGGCGCGGAGCAGGCCGCTCAGTTCGGGGTTGGCCGGGGCGGGAAGGGCGGCAGGCCCAGCCTCGCCTTCTTTTTTGGCGAAAACCTCGTCCCCGGCCTCAATACGGTCAAAAAAACCGCTGCGCGCCAATACGCCGGAACTAACTTCCTCGTCAACGCGGTCAACGGCAAGGGTACCTACCACGTCTTCCGGCGCGTAGACAAGGCCGATGCCCTCGTTACGGATGCCGGCTTTCCCGCTTTTGACAAGCTCGTACTCGGTTCCATCTGTTACGCCGTCGGCCTTGCCCTTGTCGAGAAGTCCCTGGCTGGCCCGGCGGCGGAGCAGGACACCCCGGAAAGGCAGGGCCGCGCCAAGCTGGCCCGTTATCCCCCGCGAGGCGTTTCTCAGCCGGTCCGGCCCGGTGCGGTAGCTGTAGAAATTCGAGGCCCGGGAGCCGGTGCGGCCCACAAAAAGCTCCCCGGTAACCGAGAGGTCCCGCTCGTTTTCCGTGAGGGAAACAACGAGGAAATAATCAGCCCCGGCCTCCCGCGCTGCCCGGTAAGCCTGGGAAAAATTCGGCTGATCCAGGGGCAGATCCATGGCCTCAATGTTCCGGTCATGCACCAGAAGGTCCTTTATATAGGCCGAAGCGGTAAGGGCCGCGTCCGCATGGTAAAAGGCGGCCTGGTTTGCGAGGGAAAAGACCGCTATTTTCCAGTGGCGCCGGGCGACTTCCACAGGCTCCACGGACCAGCGCCGGTACAGGGTATTGCTAAGCATGGATTCCCAGGCTTCGACGGAGTCGTTGATGGCGCGGGCCTCGTTAGGCGGGAGTTTTTCAAGGCCCAGGGCTTGCAGGAACTTTAATTCCTCGACATAGCGGGAAGGATAGCCCTGGCGCCTGAGAATTTCCACGTATTCCCTGCGGTCAAGCGCGTAGGGGTTAAGGCGCAGGCCCCGGCGGTACTCAAAAAGCGCCTCGCTGTCCATGTTCCGGGAATGGAAGTCGCGGGCGCGGCTGAAATGCCAGGAAGCCCAGCGGCTGCGGACAGGGTCCTCTACAGCGGTCTGCGACACCAGCAGTTCTTCCAGCGCGCTCCTTACAAATTCGTCGCCCGGGCTGATCGTCGCCGCCGTGGAGAGTATGGCTATGGCCTCGGCGGGGCGGCCCATGCGTACATAGGCCATGCCCTTCAGGTACCAGCTCGACGAATCGTCGCGGTTACGGGAAATCGCCTCGTCGGCGAGGCGGGCCGCTTCTTCCCATTCCCCGGAGCGGTAGCGCAGGGACGCTAGCAGGGAATGGGCTGGCGCGAACCCGGGCCTGATTGCCAGGGCTTCCCCGGCGTTGCGTATACCCGAAGAAAGCCGGCCCGCAAGGGAATCAAGGTACGCGGCATAGTAGTAAACCCGGTAATCCCCGGGGTGGAGGAGCATGGCCCGCTCAATATAGGCCCTGGCCCCCTCCGCGTCGCCGAGCGACCCGCTTACCAGGGCCAGAGATACCAAGACCCGCCTGTCGTCAGGGTAGCGGCGGGACATCTCCCGGAACCGCGCGAGGGCGTTCCCCGTGCGGCCGCGGGCGATTTCCAGCTCCGCCGCGACAAACACCGCCTCCCTGTTGTAAGGCTCCCTCCTGAGCACTTCGGCGGTAACCGCCTCCGCGTCGTCAAGACGGCCCAGGGCGATAAGGACAGAGGCTTCGAGGTTCGCCAGGTCCATATTGGCGCGGGCAAGGGAACGGGCCTTGCGCGTCCAGCTCAGGGCCTGGTCGTATTCGCCGAGCTCGTAATAGCAGGCGGCCAGGGCGGCGGTCCCCTCCGCGTGGGCGGGGCTGGCGGCAAGGCACTCGAGGAAGGCTTCCGACGCGGCGTACCAATCCTCCCGCGCCATGAACGCCTGCCCCCGGTCATAGAGGGCGGCGGCATTGGCGCCCGCCTGGGGGAAGGCAGGGGCCGCGCAAAGAAGGGCAAGGAGAAACGGAAAAATTTTCACGAAGGGCTTTCCCGTTTAACAATTTTAACCGTATTGATCTTATGCCCTTCCATATCCTGGACGATAAAATCGATGTTTCCGTATACGGCCTTTTCGTACTGTTCCGGGATTTTCCCCAGAAGATCAAACACAAAACCGCCCAGGGTATCGAAATCCTCCACGGGCAGTTCCGCCCCGATCTCCTCTGAAAGATCTTCCAGATTCATCCGGGCGTCGCAGAGCCAGGAATCCTCCCCCAGCTTGAGTATGTCTTCCCGCTCGTTGTCGAACTCGTCCTGTATATCCCCGATTATCTCTTCGATAATGTCTTCCATGCAGATGATCCCTGACACCCCGCCGTATTCATCCACCGCCACGGCGATATGGACGCGCCGGCGGCGCAGTTCCGTGAGGAGCTCGTCAATGTGCTTGGAATGGGGGACAAAGAAAGGCTTGCGCAGGATGCCCCGTATGTCCGGAATATCGTCCCTGACAATGCCGCTTAAAAGATCCTTGACATAGAGGATGCCGATTACATTGTCGATAGTGTCCTCGTAGACCGGGAAGCGGGAATGGCCGCTTTCCACGATTGTGGAAAGGAGCTCGTCCCTGGGTACGTCAACAGGCAGAAATACCGCGTCGATACGGGGTACCATGATCTCCTTGACCGTGGTATCCGGCAGTTCGAGAACGCCGCGGATCATTTCCTTCTGATCCGATTCCAGAGACTCCAGCTTCTTGTTCATATCGCCTTTTTTAAAAAAGGACTTCATAAAATCGCCCGCGCTCATAAGATCCCGCCGCCCGCCGGGGACTGCACGCAGGCCCGGCAGGAATTAGGCGGTAAAATCCGTCCCTCCGTTTTTTCCAGAATTTGTTCCTGCAAAAGCAGCATGGGTTCGTCTTTGCCGTTGGTTTCGTGGTCCATACCGCTTAAGTGTAGCATGCCATGAATTATAACACGGCGCAACTCTTCATCAAACGAAACTTCAAAAAATCGCGAATTTTCTTCAAGGGTTTCCAGGGAAATTACAATGTCCCCGGGCAGATAGCGTTCCCCCCCCTCCCCGTCCGGGCAGGTTTCCCCCAGGCTGAAGGAAAGCACGTCGGTGGGCTCGTCCCTGCCCCGGTACCGGGCGTTGAGCCTCCTGATATACGCGTCATTACAGAGGAGTATCGAGAGGTCCCAGCCGTCCCTGCCCAGAACGCCCAGCGCCTTTACCGAATATTCCGACAGAGAGCCGGCCCAGGGGGGTAAGGGGACCTCCTCGGCGCGGATCTCGGCCCGGTTCATTCCCTGCCTCCGGGGTTTTTCGGCGCGTTTTCCCGGGAAGGAACATTCTGCTGGGGTTCTTTTTTCGGATATTCGATGCGGGCGTGGTAATGGCTCGCCAAAACCCGGACAAAGGAATTCTTGATGGTTTCCAGATCGATAAAAGTCAGCTCCGACGCGGAAAGCTGGCCGTGCTCGAACTTGGCCATGATAAGTTCCTGGATAAATTTTTCAAGCCGGCTCGCCGTGGGTTTTTTCAGGGTCCTGCACGCGGCCTCCGTAGTATCGGCCAGCATGACCACCGCGGATTCCCTGGAACGGGGGGGGCTGCCGGGGTAGCTGAAATCCTCGACATCCACCTGGGCTTCCCGTTTCAGGGCTTCGTTGTAAAACCAGCTTATCACGGAGTTGCCGTGGTGTTCCGCCACAATATCGACTACTTCTTTGGGAAGCCCCAGGGAACGGGCCTTTTCCACGCCCAGCTTGACATGGCTGCGGATAACCGTGGCGGAAAGGCGGGGGTTGTTAATGCCGTCGTGCCTGTTGTAATCGGTCTGGTTTTCCACAAAATAACTCGGGTTTTCCATCTTGCCTATGTCGTGGTAGTAAGCGCCCACCCGGGCCAGCAGGGGGTTGGCCCCGATTTCCTGGCAGGCGTTTTCCGCCAGGGTGGCCACCATAAGGGAATGGCTGTAGGTCCCCGGGGCCGCGCTGAACAGCCGCTTGAGTATGGGGGCGTTGAGGTCCGAAAGCTCGATAAGCCGGAATGTGGTTACCGAGTTCAGGGCGTGTTCCAGTATGGGGAGAAAGCCCAGGACCATCATCCCGGAGGCAAGGCCGTTAAAAGCGGTCCAGAAGAGGATTGCCGGATAACTGATAAGGGGCTGGCGCTGGATAAGCAGTATGGCCGTTGCCGCGGCGCACTGGATCGCGGCAACAACAAGCCCTGCCTTGAAAAGGTCCATACGCCGCTCCGCCCCCCTCACCGCGTAGACTGCGGCTATCGACGAGGCCAGCGCCAGGATATAGGAAGCGCTGTCAAAAGCCCCGGAAAGAAAGGCTGCCAGGGGCAGGGCTATAGCCACGGCCAGGGAGGCGCGGAGGTTTATCAGGATAGCGGGAAGCATGATCACCAGCGAGGTGGGAAGGAAAAGGGCGGCAGGGTACCTTTCCGTTATGTCCAGGCTTTTGAAAAACACCGACACACCGATATAAACAATAGCCAAACTACAGAGCAGGTAAATTTCCGAAGGCTTGAGGAGGCGCCCGATGATCCGTCGGCCAAGGAGGAACCCTATAAAACCGTAAACAAGGGTAAAAATGAGGATACGGCCGATGAGCAGCCGGGGGTCCCCTCCCCTTGCCTGGGCGTTAAGCGCGTCAAGCGCCGCCATATCCTCTTCCGTAACAATAAAACCTTTGCGGATTACAAGCCCCCCCCGCTCGACATAGCCCATTACAGGTTCCGCCCTCCCCCGCAGTTCCGCGACAAGCTGTTCGGTCGCTTCCCGGGAAAAAAACACATTCTCGGTTATAAAAGGTTCGAGCAACGCGGGCCCTATACGGGCGAACCCCGGCTGAAAGCCTGATTTGGCAATGTAGCGGCCGACAAGCTCCCCGGCCTTGTCCAGGGTGATAACGCGGCTATAGGCGACCTTCTCCCGTTCCGCGCGGGAGCCGTAATTGTGCCTGAGCTCGGCAATCTGCGGGTCGAACGCCGCAATCCCGGCTTCGGGTATGGAGAATATCCCCTCCCCCAGGATGTACTGCAGGGTCTGAAGGCCGTTGGCGGGGAACTGCTCCCTGTCGGGGTCTTCGTAAAGCGCCGAAAGGGTTTCCCGGGAAAAGGCGCCGGGAAACTGTTCCTCAACAGCCGCGCGGAAAATTTCAGCGGAATCCGCGGTGGCGAACAGTTCTTCCACCAGGAAGAGCAGGCGTTCGTAGGAGTCGAGGGCGCCCCCGGTTACCTCGGCGGAATAACTGAAAACCGCGGGTATCTGTTTTTCCAGGGAATCGAGCTTTTCCCGGGTGGCTTTTTCGTTAATGTACGACACCGCCTGATCCGCCACAACATCCCGTTCCGCAACCCGGCCGGCTTCGAATTCCCCGGTTTCAGTCGCTGAAAAGGAAAGATAGCCCTGGCCGCCTATGATCAGGGCCAGGGAGACGCAATAAGCGGCCAGAGACACCAGCGTCGGGGCAAGGCGGATGTTTTTAGGCAGAAGGGATACGAAATAGACATCGCGCATCCTGAAATCATTTTTTTTCATTTTACCTTTCTCCGTTCCGCGCCTGTTCCGAGGCGGCGTCGTAGGCCTGGATAATCTTCTTTATAAGGGGGTGGCGGACTACATCGGCTGTATGGAGATAGGCAAAATGGATGCCCTCGACGCCTTTCAGGATTGAAAGGGCCTGGACCAGCCCGGAATCAACGCGCCGGGGAAGATCTATCTGGGTCACGTCGCCGGTAATCACGGCCCTGGCCCGCTCCCCGATACGGGTAAGAAACATCTTCATCTGCTCTTTGGTGGTGTTCTGCGCCTCGTCAAGGATGATCATGCAGTCGTTAAGGCTGCGGCCCCGCATATAGGCGAGCGGCGCGATCTCTATAACCCGGTCCTCTTCCATGCGGCGTATCATCTCGTAGGGGACAAGGGCCTCCATGGCGTCGTAGAGGGGCCTGAGGTAGGGGTTGATCTTCTGGGCCAGATCCCCGGGCAGGAAGCCCAGGCTTTCGCCGGCCTCCACCACGGGCCGGGTAAGCACCAGCTTCCGCATGGCCCTGGAGAGCACGAGGCTAAGGGCTTCCGCGATTGCAAGGTAGGTCTTGCCGGTCCCCGCCGGCCCCACGCAGAAGCTGATGTCATGGGAACGCATACCCTTGATATAATCGGCCTGATTCCGGCTCCGGGGGAACACGGTCCTGAAACCGTGGGGGATATGTACCAGGGCTTCCCTCATAGGGTCCCCGGCGGCTTCTTCCCCGGCCCCCGGCCCGCTTCCCCGTATGCCCGCCAAAGCCCGGACATATTCGGGCGAAGGGAACTCCCCTTCCCTTACCGCGGCTACAAGGCTGTCTATCATAACCCTGAAACGCCTTGAGGCGGACTCATCCCCGCCCTGAAAACGGATCTCGTTGCCCCGCGCGGCTATACGGCCACCCAGATGGCCTTCCAAAACTCTGAGATTGCCGTCATTGGCACCGCACACCCCGGAAAGCAGATCCCGGCTGTCCAGCACGATGGTAATACTGTCATCCATCTTTTATCCACAGGAGTCTATAGGCAGTTTCTATGCCTAGTCAAGGCCCTGTTTTAATTATAAGGCAATTCCGGGCGGGCCGCACCGGCAGGACGCCGGCCGCGATAGATCCATGAGTTTTGCGGGGCAAAACTCGAAGCACTAAAAACGGCAGGGATGCCGCTTTCCGGCGCAGCCGGGCCGGCATGGAGGCCGGCTGCAACGGATCCATGAGTTTTGCGGAGCAAATCTCAAAGCCGGAAATCCGCATGGAGGCGGATTGCGCCCGAAGGGCGGCGGCACGGATGCCGCTGTAACCACGGCTGTCCGGCGGTGCCGGACAGATGGAGTTTGCCACAGGCAAACTCCGATGCCTTAATCCGGCATGGACGCCGTTTTCCGGCACAGCCGGGCCGGCAGGAGGCCGGCTGCAATTGATACATGATTTTGGCGGAGCAAAACTCAAAGCACTAAAAACGGCATGGATGCCGTTTTTAGGGCAGCGCACGGGATAGAAGGGGGCGCGGAGCGCGCCACCGCAGGACCGGAGCGGAGGGACGGTCCGAGGAGGCCGGAGCGGGCCGCTATGGCGGGCACGCGGAGCCCCGGATAGCCCGGTTTCCGGCGCAAAGCGCCGGAAATGCGCCCAAATACCCAAAAAATCGAGAAAACAGACATTTCTGCCCTGTTTCCCGCTATTTGCCCCCTACTTTTATTTTTTCATGGGTGATATAATCTTT
>JAIRYB010000096.1 GCA_031267955.1 Spirochaetaceae bacterium
CGGGGGAGCTTTAGGGCGAAATTTGAACCTTGCCAGAGATTGCGGGGTATGAAACCGCGCAGTATTGATAATTTCCTATCCAACGACAGATTTTTCAAAGAAAAATCTGATACCTCGCCCTTCAGGGCAAGGTAGTTCATTGGGACGAAACAAGCCGTTTCGTGGGAGCAGGAGGCTCCGGATAGCCTGGGCGTTAAGCAGCTTGAATATGGTCTCGATGTGCTCCTCAAATCCCAGCGAACGCGTAAAACGTATCCCTTTCAGACTCCGATTGTCATAATACGATTGTACCAATCTAATCCGCCGCTTTTCTTGCCGTAAGGAGAAAGCTCTTCCACTTCCACAACAAGGGGCCTTCTTTCGCCCGTTCGGAGAGAAGCCCTTTTATCTTCGCGAAATCATTTTCGCCGGTCGATTGGACGATACGGGCCGCCCAGCTTGAACGCGCGGCGTCAAACCAGGACGCGATGTCCCGTTCGCCGAGCAGCCGTTCCTCGCTTTCTTCCAGAACCGTGACAGTTGTTTCAAAACCTTCCCGGCTAAAGCAGCTTTCAAGGTCTTCCCGGCCCCAGGCCCACCAGCCGCCCCCGGCGTTGGTAAAAAACGCTGTTTCCGCGCCGGCAAGCTTTTCCGCGAGGGCGGGATCCGCGCCGCATTCTTCCGCAATGACGCGGGAGATGCGTTCCCCCAGGGCGGGAGGGGACTGGAGTACCACAATGCCCCCGCCCGGCGCGAGAAGCGCCATGCCTTTACGGGCAAACCCGGAAAAGGCCGTCTCGGCGTTTCCCCCAGGCCCGAACCCGCGCCTCCACGGTTCCCGGGCCAGAATATGATCAAAGGCCGGGGCGCCGAACAGTCCTTCGGCTTCTTCAGGCAGGGGCAGGGCGCCGCCGCCTGCCGCCGCGATTGCGGGCTGCTCGGTTATGTCCAGGGCCGAGGCAAGGCGGAGCAGGGCGTCCCGGGCGGCCTCCGTATCGACCAGCGCGGCGCAGAGTCCCTCGGGAACGCGGCGCAGGCCCTCCCAGAGCAGGAGGCCGTCGTTCGCCGCGGGAATAAGGAGCCGGTCATGGCGGGCAATGGACGCCTGCGCGAAAACCGCGTCCCGGTCCGCGAGGAGCAGGGCGCTCCGCCCTGATTCAAGCCTCTTAAACCAGCCTTCCCGGCCTTTGGACGAGGCCGACCAGGAAAGGTACTCCCCCTCGGCCGCGTCCGCCGCGCCGCCCCTTCCGCCCGCGTCCCCCAGAATCACCGCGCTCTGGATCTCCCGTTTTTTCAGCACTTCCCCGCGGATCCTGGCCTCATAACCAATAACGGAAGGGCTGTAGAAGGTTTTCCCCCTAAGCGCCGACGGGAGGTACTGCTGGGCCGCCCAGTGGTCCCGGTATGCGTGGGGGTAGATGTACCCGTCCCCGTGGCCGAATCCTTCCGCGTCCCGGCTTGCGTCGCGCAGGTGATTCGGCACTTCGGCGTCCTCTTTTTCGACAGCCGCGAGGGCGTCGAAAAAGGCCATGGCCGAGTTGGACTTGGGGGCCGTAGCCAGGTAAAGGCATGCGTGGGCCAGCGGGAAATTCCCCTCCGGAAAGCCGATGCGGTCAAATGCCCCGGCGCAGGAAATAACGACCTGCAAGGCATAGGGGTCCGCAAGCCCGATGTCTTCGCTTGCCAGGATGATCATGCGCCGGAAGATGAAGGCCGGATCTTCGCCGGCCCTTACCATTTTTGCGAGCCAGTACAGGGCCGCGTCCGGATCGCTTCCCCGGACGCTTTTGATAAACGCGCTTATCGTGTCAAAGTGATAGTCGCCGTCGCGGTCGTAAAGCACCGCCCTCCGCTGTATACTTTCCTCGGCAGCTTCAAAGCCGACCTGTATTTCCGCTCCATCAGGAGGCGGCCAGCTTGGCGGGGTGGTTTCTATGGCGAGTTCCAGCGCGTTAAGAAGGCTCCTCGCGTCCCCCCCGGCTGTTTCCAGAAGATGTTCCAGCGCCCCTTCCTGAAAAACCACGTCCCACTTCCCGTAACCCCGCTCCTTGTCGGAAAGGGCGCGCCCCGCGGCTTTCCGCAGATCTTCGGGCGCGAGGGATTTAAGCTGGAAGATACGGCTGCGGCTTACCAGTGCCCGGTTCACCTCAAAAAAGGGGTTTTCCGTTGTCGCGCCTATAAGGATAACCGTGCCGTTTTCTACCCAGGGGAGCAGGGCGTCCTGCTGGGCCTTGTTCCAGCGGTGTACTTCGTCCACGAACAGGATAGTGCGCCGGCCGTAAAGCCTCCGCCTTTCATCGGAACGGTCAATGGCCTCGCGTATGTCTTTAATCCCGGAAAGCACCGCGTTAAGGCTTTCAAAATAGGCGCGGGTAGTGTTGGCGATAACCCGGGCAAGGCTGGTCTTGCCTGTCCCCGGCGGGCCGTAAAAGATAAGCGAAGAAAGCCGGTCCGCCTGGATTGCCCGCCTCAGGAGCCGGCCCGGGCCGACAATATGATCCTGGCCTATCACATCGTTCAGGGTCCTGGGGCGCATACGGTCGGCGAGGGGCCCTTCTGGCGGCCCCGGCCCGTCAACGGTAAAAAGATCGCTCACCGGAAAGGCCCTCTGTCCCTCTGAACGCCGCGGCCGGGAAAAAGGCAGGCCGTCATGGAGGCGCGGCCCGGAGCGTCCGGCTTGTCATACGGCAATTCTATTCGTAATTCCAGACCCCGCCCCGGCAGGCCCAGAGGTTATACGACTGGGTCGAGGCGAAAATTATACCGTCCGGGGCCTGGATGATGGAATTGATCGCCCGCTTGCCCAGCGAATTTTTATAGGAGGCGTTTTTTTCTACCGTATAAAGCGGCTCAATAATGCCCAGGGTTTTAACGTCAAAGCCTCCAGGTATCTGGCACTCATAATAACCGTAACCGCTGTAATTGGTGTTGCTGCCCTTCCGTCCAAGCAAAAGAAGCCGTTTGTCCTTGTTATCGAAGTCGGAGGGATCGTGCCATACCGCAAGCGCCCCGGTAAAGCCAAAGTCGAGGGAATGCCTGTTAGCATCTGTGACAGACTCGCTGGCTGAAGATAATTTGCAGATGACGCCCGATGTGGACACCATAAGCAAGGCGTTGTCAATCTCTATAAGGCCGGTAAAATTCCCCTTCCCGGTACTGCCGGGTACAAGGTCCGTATCGTTAATACCCCTTATACTGTCCAGACGGAAAACCCCCCGGCCTTCCAGGGAAATAAAATACGCGTTGTCCCATTTGGCGGCGCCCACCAGCATCTCATTTCCCTGGGTATCCGATTCCCAAATTGATGTGAACGTCTGATCTCCGTCTTTCAGCGCGTACACTGCGTAATAACTCCCCCTTGCCGCCGCCACAAAAAGGGCGTCTTCCGTCCCGTAGATGGCATTCGGATAAGGATGATTTGGCGGAGATGGAATGGGCTCCCACTCGCCATCCGCTTTAAGCCGGTAATAGCCGGAATTGCCCAGATCAACACCGTTTCCGCTCGTAATAGCGTATAAATACCCTTTGGTTGCGGCGATGTCCAGAACCTTGATCCCCGGCGGGTTG
>JAIRYB010000161.1 GCA_031267955.1 Spirochaetaceae bacterium
CCGTGGACCTTATCATCAAGACGCTGACGGACAGCAAGACCGGCGTTATCAGCGATATGGGCCTGATCAAGGCCGTGGGGCACCGGGTAGTCCACGGGGGCGACAAATTCACCAAGAGCGTGATCGTGGACGACGCGGTCATGGCCACCCTGGACGAAGTCAAGGACCTGGGGCCCCTTCACAATCCGGCGAATATCATGGGCATAGAGGCGGCCAAGAAGGTGCTTCCCAAAGTACCCCACTGCGCCGTCATGGACACAGCCTGGCACCAGACCATGTCGCCCGAGTCCTTCCTCTACGCCGTACCCTACGAGTGGTACGAAAAATATTCGGTGCGGCGCTACGGGTTCCACGGGACAAGTTTCCTGTACACCGCGAAACGCGCTGCGGTACTCCTGGGCAGGGACCCCTTCCGGACCAACCTGATCATCTGCCACCTAGGGAACGGCTCCTCGGTAAACGCCGTCAGGGACGGCTGCTCCTTTGACACATCCATGGGCATCACCCCCCTCGAGGGCCTGGTCATGGGAACCCGCTCGGGCGACACGGACCCGGCAATGCCCTTCTACGTCATGCGCAAGGCCGGCATGAACCCCGCCGAAATGGAAAGCGCCCTGAACAAAAAATCCGGCCTTTTGGGCATTACCGGCAAATACACCGACCGCCGGGACATCCAGAAAGCCAAGCTCGACGGCGACAAACGCGCCCTCCTCGCCCAGGACCTGGAAGCCCACCGGGTCAAGAAGTACATAGGCGCGTACCAGGCCGTGCTGGGCCGGGTCGACGCCCTAGTATTCACCGCCGGAGTAGGGGAATTCGCCTGGTTCATACGGGAGAAGATATTGGAAGGCCTTGAAGGCATCGGCATAGACTACGATCCCGACGCCAACAAAACCGCCTGCACCCGGAACACCGAGTCCGTCATCAGCAAGCCCGGCTCGAAAATCCCGGTCTACATCATCCCCACCGATGAGGAACTCGTCATGACCGAAGACGCCTACGCGCTCATGGCCGGAACCTACGACATACACACCAGGTTCAGCTATTCTTTCCAGAAAAAGGACTACGTGAACAAAGGCCGCGCCGAAGGGCTGGCGGAAGAACTCAGGAAAAAGCCGGAACTGGAAAAGTACATCGCCAAATCCAGGTGAGGAGGGGGAAGCCTCCCCCTGCGGCCGGGCCACGGTCCCGGCCTACCCCCTCTGCGGGGAACACCCCGCAACACCCCTGGGCCTGGCGACGCAACGCCCCGGACCGCGCTACCTCAGCACGACCGCTTTTGCCAGCTTTTCCCCGTCGGCAGGGCTTAGAAGGAGGCCGATAAGCGCCACCGCCCAGTCCGCGGCCGTGCCGGCCCCCCTGCTTGTTACGATATTTCCGTCAATAACGACCCGGTCTTCCGACCACTTGCCGCCCTTCGTCTCCTTCTCCATGCCGGGGTAGCAGGTAAAACGCCTGCCCTCGATAAGGCCGAGCGGGGCAAGCACCACCGCCGGCGAGGCGCAGATAGCCGCCACAATACGGCCCGACGCGGCCTGTTCCCTGAGCAGCCTGCCCAGTTCCGCGCAGGCCGCCATGTTGGCCGCGCCCTGGCCGCCGCCCGGGAGCAGCAAGGCGTCGTAGACCCCGCCGGCTTCCGCCAGGGTCTTGTCCGCGGTAACCGGGATATTATGGGAGCCGGTGACAGTCCTGTTCCCGCTTATGGAAACCGTCGTAAGCTCCACCCCGGCCCGGCGCAGATAGTCGATGGGCGTAACCGCCTCCACTTCCTCAAACCCGTCCGCCAAAAAAACAACAGCTTTCTTCGCCATAAATATCCTCCTGCGTTTAAGTTTACCGCCGCGAAGAGCCAAAGGGCAAGGAGCAAAGATCGGGGGCAATTCGGGGCATTTGTCATCCAACGCGGGCACCCGTGATACCGCTTGACTAATCCGGGGGTTTTGGGTAGGCTGGGTTATTGTTTTCGGGAAGTGGGTTAGTTGGCTATACCGCCAGGTTCGGGACTTGGAGATCGCGGGTTCAAATCCCGCCTTCCCGTTTATTTAAATACGCGGGCGTAATGCCCCGTAACGCAATATTGCAGGCGTGTCCATGAACCGTATCAACAAAATCCGCGACCAAATAGAACTTGCCATTGAGATCAGCCGGGACAGCGGCGTCCCCGTACTGCTTATCGCCAATCCGGGGCTGGCCAAATCGACCGTTGTCGCCAATTGGGCCCTGCGTAATTCCTACCATATAGAAACGCTCGTCGGCTCCCGGTATTCCCAGGAAGAAATACTGGGTTTCCAGGTCCGCACCGAGGATAAGGGCTCGGGGGAATTCCGGCTTGAGATCCTTGAGCCGCACTGGTACCGGACTGTCTTTGAAAAGGCGGCGCAGGGCGTACCGTCACTGCTTTTTCTGGACGAGATCAGCACCGCCCAGGAAAATGTCCAGGGCGCCCTCCTGCAGCTTGTCTTTGAAAGGACCATAGGCCACGGGAAAAAGCTCCCCGAATCCGCCCTGGTGCTTGCCGCGGCGAATTACAAACAGAACATCCCCTGGCAGTTTAACATGATGGCGCCCATGCTGAACCGCTTCTGCATCGTCAACCTCTGCTACGAAAGCAACGACAGCTTCCTTAACGAGTTCCTCCAGGACCCGTCCGACTGGGGCAGGGAGCTTCCGGCCTACGGGGACCGGCGGCTTACGGCGGAGGACCGCGGCAGGCTCGCGTCGGGCCTCAAGGCGATGTTCCGCGCGCTTCTTTCGGCGTTCGAGGAAACGGACAACGCCGGGGGGGAAAAGTACTACGCCATGGACATCAACAACCATGTCTACAACAATATGTACGAAGGCAATACCCGCTATGTTTATAATTTTATCTCCGGGCGCACTCTGTCCTACCTGTTCAGGATAAGCCTGTCTTTTCTGCGGAAGGGCCTTTCGTTCGGGGAACGCGGGAAAGACATGCTCAACATGGTCTTCGGGCTTATCGGCATCGGTACCAATACGTTTAATGAAAAGCAGCAGCAAAGCTATCTGCGCAATGTGGAGACGCTTTACGCGAAACTCTATACCGCGCTTGGAAGCGGGGAAGGCGGCGCAGCGCCCGCTGCCCCGTCCCTTGATTTTACCGGCAGGGAAGTGGCCGACGCCATCCAGGAATGGGTGCTTTTCCGGGAATCTTCCCTGTGGGGCGCCGACGACGATCCCAATCTGGGTACCCTGGCCGCCTATATCGGGGGGGCGTACAGCGCGGCCCCGGAGGCCGTCGAGGCGGCAAGGCTGAGGAACGCCCAAAACAAGGCGGACCGTTACCGCTTTTCCAACGACATGCAGCGCCTTGGATACTTAATCGCGCTGCTGGAGGAAGAGGCCGCCGGGGCTGCCGCGCCGGCTGCGGCGGAACAGGCGGCCCTTGCCCCGCTCCGGGAAATCCGGGACGCCTACGCGGGCGCCTTCGGGGAGGCCGCCCGGGACATGGCGGCGGAGATACGGTGACCGCCGCCGGCCGGGGATACCCGGTGGGCGAGCAGGAAAAGGAGGCGCTCCGTTCCCTTATCGGGACCTTTTACCCGGCTGACCGGAACTGGGAGCCGGCGCGCTACCGCCCGGTCAACGAACTCCTCAAAAGGCTCAGCATCAGCATCACCTATATAAAAGGCCGGAGAAATACCGCGGTAAATTTGAAAGCCCCCTTGAGTTTTTCCTACCGGGCCATGCGGGGGGAGTACTGCGTCTACATCAACCCCAATGCCGATCCCCAAACCAGGATGATCCGGGACCTCCACGAAAAGGGGCATATACTCTTTAACCACTACCAGAGGCCCAAAGCCCACCGCGTCCAGTTTGAAACTTTCTTCCGGAACAACCTCCACTCAATACTGGCCCGGCTCCCCCCGGAGCGGAACCTCCTGGCGAAAATGGGCGTCTATTCCACTTACATTTACAACAGGTTTTCCGAAATCGCGCAGGCAATGGAAATCAACAGCAAGCTCTTTAA
>JAIRYB010000166.1 GCA_031267955.1 Spirochaetaceae bacterium
AGCCGGACAAGCCCGGCCCCGGCCGCCTGGGCGCCTTTCGCGGCGATCCGGGCCGCGCCGGCGCTGCCCGCTGAACCGGCCCGTATCTCCGCCACCCCCCGGTCGTATTTGCAGGCGTCCGGCGCGACGGCGGGAATAAGGTTACGCGCGCCCTCCCAGCCGATAAGTTCCGCCCCGCAGTGTTTTTCGACAAGGGCCGGCGGAAAAATACCGCCCACAGGCAAAACAGCCCCGGCAAAACAACGGGCGGCGGGCTTGTAGAGGGCAAGTTTCGCCGGCCCCACAGCCAAAACCGCGTCAGCCGAGACAACAGGCCAAGGCGGCCTAAATGCGTCGCAGATGCCCGAAGGCACGTCGACGGAAACGACAAGCGGCCTTTCCCCCGGCGCGCCGGCCCCGCCTTCCGCGCCGGCATTTTCCCGCGCCCGGTTGAGCGCCTCCGCCATGTCGAGCGGGACGCCCCGCAGCGGCCCGGAAAGCCCTGTGCCCGCGATACCGTCAACAACAATATTCGAAGGCTTTAGCAGCGCCTCCCCGGCCTTGTCCCAGGGCCGCACCGGCACGCCCATGGCTTCCAGGGCGCGGGCCGCGCCGGCGCGGGGGGAAATTTCGCCGGGCCCGGGAAGCCGGCTAAGCAGGGCCGCGGCGTTCCGGGGAAGAAGGCCGTGTTCCAGGACAAGGGCGCGGAGCAGCACCAGCGCGTCGGCGCCGTTATTGCCCGGACCGGCCAGGGCCGTAACGCGGAGCCGTTCCGCGGACCCGCCGGCCCATTCGGCAAGGCGGCGGGCGCAGTTCCTGCCGGCGGCTTCCACCAGGGCAAAGGGGGAAAGCCCCCAGCTACCGGAGGCTTCCCCGTCCAGCGCCCGCGCCTCTTCCGCGCTTGCAAGAAAGGCCCTGCCCGGAACAGGACGGCCCTGCCGCCCCGCCCCCCTGTCGCGCCCTTTCACTGCGACAGCTCCGAAGCCATACGATCCGTGCGCCACCACACCAGTTTCGCTTCCCACTCGGTGGCCAGCAGCCCGGAAAGTATCCCTTCTTCCGAAACATTGAAGGCGTTGAACTCAAGCTCGTCATCGCCAACCTGGATAAAACCCCGGCGCTGGACTAGGCCGCCGCCCTGCCCCGCCTCTTTCCCCAAAATAAGAAGGGAATAGCCCCCTTCCTGCGGGACGCACAGGAACACCCTGCCGTCGCGGATCACCGCCAGCATCGAATAGAAAAGTTTTTCAGACTGCCTTCTGTTCTGGCCCGAATCCGTCTCGAAAAAAGGAACTTCAAGGGTATCAGCATAGGCGCCGGTTTCCACATCCATGATCCAGACAACGGAACTGTCCGGCTCGGCGCCCGAACGGGTATTGGTGGACTCGTCGTAGGTAGCGCGGTAATAATCGACCTTTATAAAAAGCTGCCTTTTGTCCGGGGCGGCCATAACCGTGTCCACCTGGGGCTGGGCATCGCTCCTGTCCTGGGGTACGGGAACGGCGTCGTTCCTGATAGGGACAAGGTAGAGCAGGGTCCCGTCGGGATCGAACCAGTAAACATTCCACCCGACGCTGTTCCTGCAAACAACCGCAAGCTCGTCCTGCATAGACGCGTAAAGCCCGTTTATGCGGGAAAAGGGGGTGCCGCCGATTCCCTCCTGGCCCAGATATTCCACAAAACGCCCCGCCTCGTCAAAATGAAGCACAAGGCTGTCCAGAAGGGTCCGGTTCTCCGTGTCGTAGCTGTGCCTTTCGTAGGGGAAGCGGTCCCCGGCGTAGATATGCTTGCGCGAATCCACCGCGATAGCGCCGGGCTCCCGCAGGGGGTAGGTATAGGCCCAGCGGGTAACAATCCCGCCGCCTTCGGGATCCGTGTTCAAGGTCAGGGGCAGGGGGTTTGTCTCCTCGTTGTAGATCATAAAGAGAAGGTCCCCGTAGGAAGTATAGCGGACTATCTTCTGCCCGTTCCCGTTCGAGATATAGAAAAGCCCGTCCCGCATGGCAAGGGCGGCTACCGGGTCCCCCCTGCCCCCCTCGATGTTAAAAAGATCGATCTGGTCCTCGAGCCGCCCGATTTCCAGGGAAAAAAGATCCTCCCGGGCAACGGAGGGAAGGCGTTCTTCGGAACAGGCGGCAAAGAGGAGGAAAAGGCAGGGGAGAAAGGGCGCAAATTTAACGGCCATAAAATTCCTGTGTAAAATACGGGCGCGTTCCGGGCGCGGAAGAACCGGCCCGCAGAGAGCGGTATTTTTCGCGCCGAAAAAGCCGCTAAAAAAACCGGTACCCCAGCGCGAATCTAAGGCTCGGCCCGCTTGTCAGCCCGGAAAGCTTCGGGGAAGATACATCAAGCATGGTCTTTACCATCTCAACCGCGCCGGTCTCGTACTGCGTCTGCAGCCGGAAACCGTAGAAGAATTCCCCCCGCAAAAAGAGGAACCGGGTAAGGGTATAATCCGCGCCCGCGCCTATCTTGATAAGCAGGGAATTCCAGGCGGAAAGGGGGTACGGATTCCCGTTTTTGTCCATATCCGCCGCCAGATCCCCTTTTGGCCGGTCGTAAACCTTGTCCCCGTCGGGCTGCCGCCTTTCAACAAGGGCGATAAGGTACTCCGCCCCAAGCATCGGGAAAACGGACCACTTTTCATTCAGGACAAAGGGGTACTTGCCCGCGAGGGAAATACCAAGCAGGGTCTCGTATCCCGTACCCTTATCATCGGGCAGAGCTGCGGAATCGTAATTCACGGTTTCCCCGTAGCGGCCCGTCCCGTTTTGCAGGGAGACGGAAAGCTCCGCGTAAGTCGCGTCCAGGAAGATAAAGCCCCCAAAATCAAAACGGTCCATGTTCTGCACGGATCTAATGGACCCCCCTCCCCCGGAAACGGTACCTTCCAGGGTATAGCGGGTAAAGGTATACCCGAAAAGAACCCCGCCGCCCGCGCTCAGAGAAAAATCAAGGGCGTACAAGCCTCCAATTATTCCGTAAAACACACAAAAAAAGACAAATTTCTTTAACAATCCGGCTGCCCCCTTGTAAAAATTATATTGAACAAATTCGGCATTTCTGTCAATATTGCTAGTGTAATGGTAAAATTTTCCATTCGGAATT
>JAIRYB010000172.1 GCA_031267955.1 Spirochaetaceae bacterium
GTGGCGGACATGTGCGCCATCTCCATCGACCGCCGCCTGACCATGGGGGAAACATACCAAACCGCCCTGGACGAAATCCGGGCCCTGCCGGCGGTGCGGCGGCACCGGGCGGAGGTAAGCATGTACCGGTACGACCGCCCCAGCTACACCGGGGTCTCCTACCCCATCGACTGCTTCTTCCCCACCTGGGTGATCCCCGAAGACGCCCCGGCAGCCACGGCCATGGTAAAAGCCTACGAAGGCATGTACGGCACGCCCAAAGTTGACAAATGGACCTTCTCCACCAACGGCGTGTCCATCATGGGACGGAACGGAATTCCCTGCATCGGCTTCGGGCCCGGCAAAGAAGAAGAAGCCCACGCCCCCAACGAAAAAACCTGGAAGCAGGACCTGGTCCGCTGCGCCGCAGTCTACGCGGCCCTGCCTTCGGTCTATACGGAGTAATCATGAGGGGGGGCTGTTACCATACACCGACCCGCCGCGGAGGCATACGATGTCCGCCCCCCCTGCGCTCCAGCCCTGCACTCCGGTCGATAAGTCCATGTCTACGTCACGTCCATATCACCCTCCGTTTGGTCTTCCGCTACCCCCCGAACACCGCGGGCGGCCCCGGCTTTTGTCCGATGCGGGGTTTGGGGCCGCAGAGGGGCTGACTGTGCCCTGGCAGCCTGTTGTACTTGTATATTTTTTGCATATTTATGCAAAAAATATACGATAAATGGGCTGCTTTGGCAGTTCGTAAGGTAAAAATATTCACTTTTGTGAATATTTTACTGTTTTATGCGCGAAGCGCAACAAACTGCCAGGAGAGGGGGGTAGGCCAAGACCGCGGAGCGGGCTGGGCCGTGGGGTCGGCAGCGAAGCTGCCGCGGCTTCCCCCCCTCAACACTATTACTATTTTTTCGTGGAAGGAGTTTTTCATGGCTTACATTAAACAGTACACCGGCAAACTGGACGCCCTGAATTGCAAGGGCATGTTCGGCGGGGATTTTTTCCTGACCTGGGAAAAGTCCATCGATGAAATTATGGCGGCCTTTACCGTGGCGGACGCGCTGCGGTGGCTGCGGGAAAATAACATCTCCACCCGGATCTTTGACAGCGGCCTGGGGGTCTCCCTGTTCCGGGATAATTCCACCCGGACCCGGTTCAGCTTTGCTTCCGCCTGCAACCTTCTGGGTCTGGAGGTTCAGGACCTGGAGGAGGGGAAATCCCAGATTGCCCACGGGGAAACGGTGCGGGAAACGGCGAACATGGTTTCCTTTATGGCCGATGTGATCGGCATCCGGGACGACATGTACATCGGCAAGGGGAACGCCTACATGCGGGAAGTGGCACGGGCCGTGCGGGAGGGCTGCGCTGACGGAAACCTGGAACAGCGCCCCACCCTGGTCAATTTACAGTGCGATATCGACCACCCCACCCAGATCATGGCGGACATGAACCACATTATCCAGTATTTTGGCGGGGCGGATAAACTGAGGGGGAAAAAAATCGCCATGACCTGGGCCTATTCGCCCTCCTACGGGAAGCCCCTTTCGGTGCCCCAGGGGGTTATCGGCCTCATGACCCGCTTCGGCATGGAGGTCTCCCTGGCCCATCCGGAGGGTTACGGGGTAATGCCGGAGGTTCAGGAGATCGCCCGGAAGAACGCCCTGGCCAGCGGCGGCGGCTTTACGGTGTCCCATTCCATGGCGGAAGCCTTTAAGGACGCGGACATAGTGTACCCCAAAAGCTGGGCCCCCTTCGCGGCCATGGAACAGCGGACCAAGCTCTACGGCAGCGGGGACTTCGAGGGTATCAAGGCGCTGGAAAAGGAACTGCTGGCCCAGAACGCCGGGCACAAGGACTGGGAATGTACGGAAAAACTGATGGAGTCCACCCGGGACGGCAAGGCCCTGTACCTCCACTGCCTGCCGGCGGATATTTCCGGGGTAAGCTGCAAGGAGGGGGAAGTGGCGGCGCCGGTCTTTGACCGCTACCGTCTTCCCCTTTACAAACAGGCCAGCCACAAGCCCTACATCATCGCCGCCATGATCTTTTTAAGCAAGGTCAAATGCCCGCAAAAGACCTTAAGCGACCTGGCGGCCCGGGGCCTTCCCCGGTTCCTGGCCTAGGCAGGACGGCGGGAGGCGGCTCTATGAAGAAACGGATCGTCATCGCCCTGGGGGGAAACGCCCTGGGGGAAAACCTGAAAGAACAGATGGCCGCGGCCCAGGGAACCGCGAAAGCTATCGTGGACCTGGTGGAGGGGGGCCACGAAATCGTGATTGTCCACGGCAACGGCCCCCAGGTGGGAATGATCGAAACCGCCTTTGAGACCGCCGCCAGGGCGGACCCCCATTTTCCCGTCCTCCCCATGTCGGTCTGTGTGGCCCTGAGCCAGGGCTACATCGGTTACGATCTGCAGAACACCCTGCGGCGGGAGCTGGACTTCCGGCATATCCCTACCCCGGTGGCCACGATAATCACCCAGGTAGAAGTAGACCCCGCGGACCCGGCCTTTCTCAATCCCACCAAGCCCATCGGCGGCTTTATGACCCCGGCGGAGGCGGAGCTTCTCCGCTCCAAGGGCATCCCGGTGATGGAGGATGCGGGCCGGGGCTGGCGGCGGGCGGCGGCCTCCCCCAGGCCGGTGAATATTATCGAAGCGGGGACGATCACGGCCATGCTGGCGGCGGGGCAGATCCCCATCGCCGCCGGGGGGGGCGGCATCCCCGTGGCCCTGCAGGACGGCCAGTACCGGGGGAAAAGCGCGGTCATCGACAAAGACTTTTCCGCCGCCAAACTGGCGGAGCTTATCGGCGCGGACCTGCTGATCATCCTGACGGCGGTGGAAAAGGTGGCGGTCAACTTCGGCAAGCCCGGCCAGCAATGGCTGGATACCCTGAGCGCCGCGGAGGCGGAGCGGTATATCGCGGAAAACCAGTTCGCCAAGGGCTCCATGCTTCCCAAGGTGCAGGCGGCGGTTTCCTTTGTCAGCGCGGGGGCGAAGGCCCCGCAGCGGAACCAGGCTGTCCAAGGGACCCAAGCTGTCCGGCGGACAGCCCTGATAACCCTGCTGCAAAAGGCGAAGGACGGCATTGAGGGAAAAACCGGTACTCTTATTACCCCCTAGCCCCGGGAGGATTCCCGGTAAGGGGGAGTCCGGAGGCCGCGGACCCGCGGCGTTCCCCCCGGTTCGCGCCGCACCCATTTCATAAAAAGTTTTTAAAACGCGCAGGTTTCGTATGCCGGGACTCTTGTTACGGCATACTATACAAACATTAAGGAGTTCTGCGGTGGAAACATCTGTGAAAAAACAGGCCGGCGGCCGGCGGGCCTTGATCTATCAGTTGGAGGGGCGGCCGCCCCTGGGGATTGCGCTTCCCCTGGGTTTGCAGCACGTTCTTTCGATGTTCATCGGCAACCTGGCGCCGGTGCTGGTACTGTCGGGGATCGCGGGCGCTGTCACCGGGGAGGCGATTGTGACGCCCCAGCAGAGGATGCTCATGGTCCAGTGCTGTATGTTCGCGTCGGGGATGACCACCCTGATCCAGCTTTACCCCCTAAAACTTGGAAAGTTCCAGGTTGGGGCGGGGCTCCCCATTGTGATGGGTACCGCCTTTGCCTTTGTCCCCACCATGCGGACCCTGGGGGCGGAATTCGGAATCAACGCGGTCCTGGGGGCGGTACTCGCGGGAAGCCTGGTAGAAATACTCATGGGCCTTTTTATCAGGCCCCTTAAAAAGTTCTTTCCCCCCCTGGTTATCGGGGCGGTGCTTATCACCATCGGGCTCCACCTGCTGCCGGTGGGGGTCCAGTACTTTGCCGGCGGCGCGGGGCCCGAGGCCGCCGCGGCCCTGGCGGCCCGGCTGGCGGCGGAGGGGCAGGAGATCCCCGCCGCGGCGGCGGCCCAGGCCGCCCGCTACGCCTCGCCGCAGAATCTGGCAATCGGCGGGGTAGTGTTCGTTACGATTATTCTCCTCCAGCGTTTTGGCCGGGGGATGTTTAAAATTTCCGCCATCCTTATCGGTATCATGGCGGGGTATCTGGCGGCGATCATCCTGGGGCAGGTTGACTTCCAGGCCGTCCGGGAGGCCGGCCTTATCGCGGTCCCCGTCCCCCTTTCCATCAGGCCGGTTTTCCGGCTTGAACCTATTATTGCCATGGCGGCAATTTACGTGGTCTCCGGCCTTGAGACCATGGGGAATATCAACGGTATTACGGTGGCCGCCTTTGACCGGGAGGCGACGGTTAAAGAAACCTCCGGGGCGGTCATGGCGGATGCGGCGGGTTCCCTGTTTGCCGCCCTGTTCAACACCCTTCCCAATACCGCCTTTGGGCAAAACGCCGGCATCGTGGCCATGACCAAGGTGGTGAACAAATGGTGTATCGCCGCCGGCGCCATGGTGCTGATCCTGGCGGGCTTTGTCCCCAAGATTGGGGCGGTTTTTTCCGTCATGCCCTCCAGCGTGCTGGGCGGGGCGGTGGTGACGGTCTTTGCCATGATCATGCTGAACGGGGTAAAGCTTATTGCCAAGGCGGGGTTTTCCGACCGGAATTTGCTTATCCTGGCTATTACCTTTGGGGTCGGCTTCGCGGTGGGGGACAACAAACTGCTGGTAGGGCGGCTCCCCGTGGTATTACAGTATATTTTTAGGGATACCACCGTGGCGGTCTGTGTCATTTCCGTCCTGGCCAATATCCTGTTCCCCGCCTCCGAATCCGACAAGGAGCGGCTAAAAACCGCCCAGAGAGAAGCGGCGGTTGAGGACACGGCGGTATAACGCGGCAATTCCACCTTGCCCGCGGCGCCGCGCCCCTGCCGGCATGGAGGCCGGCTGTCATAAACCCAGGAGTTTTTGCTTTGCAAAAACTCAAAGCCTAAAAACGGCATGGATGCCGTTTTTAGGCAGCGCAAGGGATTGGAGGGGCGCG
>JAIRYB010000182.1 GCA_031267955.1 Spirochaetaceae bacterium
CCGGCGAAGGGCTGGTAGCCCATTGCCAGCGCCATTATCAGCATAAAACTTAAACTTTCGACCCGCACGGTAACTCCCATACCGGCAATTACCAGGTCCCCGTAACTTGCGGCCATAAGGTTTCGTACCGCCATCGCAAGACTCATCACGATATTTGAAAACGCCGCGGGAAGTCCGATTTTGATGATTTCCCCGTATATCATCCGGGACGGCTTGAAATCGCGGGGGCGTATCGACAGCATGGTATGCGGGGAAACAAAACACCAGAGAAGATACCCAAGCGAGGCGACCTGCCCGATTACCGTAGCCCAGGCCGCGCCCGCGGTTCCCATGTTAAAAACCGAAATGAATACCGGATCAAGAATGATGTTGAGGACGATGCCGATAAGCGTGCCGATCATCGCCTTGTCGGTAGCGCCCTCGCTCCTGATCTGCCCCGACAGCGAAATGTTGAGCAGCGCGACCACGATAAACGCGGAAATAATTGAAAAATAACTGTCGGCGTGAAAAAACGTCGCGTCGCTTGTTCCGATGATACGCAGAATCGGTTTGCGGAAGAGGAGCAGCGCGATTGTAAGGACAACACCGGCAAGGATGGTTGTATAAAAGGACACCGCGTTGGTACGTTTCGCGGTCTCCGTTTCACGCGCGCCAAGCATGCGCGAGATATAACTTGACGCGCCTATGCCGAATATGTTCCCTATGCCCTGGGACACCATAAAAAGCGGCATTGCCAGTGAAATGCCCGCCACCATGTTCGGGTCGCCGGTCTGTCCGATAAAAAACGTGTCGGTCATATTGTAGACCAACTGCGCAATCATGCTGAACATCATCGGCAGCGCAAGCCGGATGATGCTTGCCCACACCGGAGTTGATTCCATTAGATGCATGTTCTTGCTGCCCGTCTGCGCCATTTTTAACCTCTCAATTGAGGCAGTTCCAAAATATCAGATTTTGGAACCGGCTCAATTATTAACTTTTGTATAGTTAAGATATTAATTGAAAATAACACAAGGCGTTTATTGTGGCAAGGGGTAAAGTCAAAAAAAGAGGCTGTAAGAAAACGGGACAGAGGGAAACGCGGATTAACCTGTGGACAACCGGTGTTGCCGCTAAAAACGGAATACGCCCTTCACCCACAGACAGGTGAGGTCTTTGTAAGCCGCGTAGGTTCCCCGGCCGTCAATGCCGCCGGTAAAAAAATCGCCGCCCAGGGAAAGGCTCAGGTTGTCGGTAAGGGCATAGGCGGCGGAGACACTGCCGGCCATGTCAAAATCCCGGAGGTCCAGATAACACCAGGCCGAAAGGTTCAAGGTTTCCCGGAAAAAGCCCCGGCCTATCCGCAGGGTCAGGCCGCTTTTCCGCCAGGACCGGGCGGTTCCGCCGTCATAGGCGTCCGGGAGCAGGTCCTCGTAATACTGGGCGGAGAGGGTCCAGCCTGAAGGGTTCCAGTCAATGCCCGCCAGTAGTTTGAGGTTACGCTTTTCCACAGGCTCATCGGTTTCCCCGGCCATGAGGGCCGCGGCGCTTTCCCCGGCGCTCCGGTCATAACGGCCGCCGCCGGTCCAGGCCGCCTCCAGCCGGAGGAGCGTTTCACCCAGGGGAATGCTGGCGTCCGCCCCGGCGGTGATGGTCCGGGCGTACCCCGGCGTCAGTTCCATACCCGCCGGGACCGGGGACGCCGGAGGCGCTGCCATCAAAGGTTTTTTCGCCACATAGGGCATATCGTTCCACCCGTAAAAGCCCATAACCGACACATCCAGCGCGGAGCCGTACCAGGAAACGCGGAGGCCGTATTCCCCATCGGCAATGGTTTGCGGCAGGGCGGCCGCGGAAACCGATACCGGCAAAACCGCGCCGCCCATGTCAAGCGGTGAGGGATAAAAAATAGCGTGCAGGGGATTTTCCGCGTTTTCGGGCAGACGGGCGGGGGTAAAAAGCGGCAGCCACAGGCCCTCTACCGCCAGAGCCGGAAACGAATACCGCAGTTTAAGGCCGTCCACCGCGAGGCGGCTCCCGGCAAAATCAAGCCCCGCGAAGGCGGTCAAATTGTGCGGGCAGACCACATCGGTAAGGACAAGACCGTCGGCCGCGCCCCAGGACAAAAGCTGCCGTCCCAAGCGAAGGCTGAAGCCCCCTGCCCCCCAGTCCGCCCAGGCTTCCCCCAGGGAAAAGCCCGTGCGATCCGGGCTCGCGCCGTTATACTCCGCGTCCAGAGACACAAAGGCCCTGACCGGCCCCGCAAAGGCCGACGCCTCCCCGGTAAAGGCCGCCCGCGAATCAAGGAGGTTCAGGTCCTTTGAAAAGGGCAGGGCGTGAAAGGCTTCCACCGATCCATGCAGATCAAGTTCCACCTGGGCGGCCAGGGGAAACAGTACGGAAAAGAACAACAACGCCGCCAGCAGTTTGTTGCGCTTCGCTCTATGTTTGACAATCATCATACTGTATAAACAGCCCCTACCGGGCTGTCCCTCGTTCCAATGTTGTAACCACGAAGAAGTTATCATCC
>JAIRYB010000240.1 GCA_031267955.1 Spirochaetaceae bacterium
GGAAAAAATCACCCTGGATGATATTGCGGCTTCCGGTATGATGTGCCGCAGTAAATGCTGCCATCTCTTTAAACAGATCCTGCGCCGGACGATTTTTGAGTATTTACTGCATTACCGCATACGGAAAAGCCTTAGCCTCCTTACCGATACCGGGATGAGTATTACCGAAATTGCGGGGCAATGCGGATTCAACAGCGCAAGCTACTACACGGAAATATTTAATAAGATAACGGGAATGGCCCCCCGTGATTACCGCAAAACAAAAAGCGGTTCAAGATAGATCCGGCCCTCTCTGTGTAACGGCGGGGATACGCTCAATCCGGAGGGCATCCTGTATGTTTATCCCGGCGGGTTTACCCAAGGCCGCTTTTTATAGTATGTTTAAGGACATCGGCGCGGGGACGGGGTATTGCGGAAAGCGGCCGGACTTCCTACCTGCGCGTTCAATGAGGAGAGGCTATGCAGGCAAAACGGATAATCCCCTGTCTGGATGTTGACGACGGCCGGGTTGTAAAAGGCGTAAAGTTTAAGGGCATCAAGGACGCCGGGGATCCGGCGGAACTGGCCCGCCGTTACAACGAGGAGGGCGCCGACGAGCTTACCTTTCTTGACATCGGGGCTTCTTACAAAAGCCGGGCGACTCTGCTTGATGTAGTGCGCCGGGTAGCGAAAGAAGTTTTTATACCGCTCTGCGTAGGCGGCGGAATCCGCAGCGTAGAAGACATGCGGGACGCCATGAACGCCGGGGCCGACAAGGTTTCTGTCTGCACATCGGCCCTGAAAAACCCGCAGCTGCTTGCCGGCATGGCAAAAGCCTACGGCAGGCAATGCGTGGTGCTTTCCATAGACGCGAAGCGTGTACCCGGCGGGGACGGAACGCGGGCCGGGGAGGCGCGGTGGAACGCCTATTCGCACGGCGGCCGCGAAGATACGGGGCTTGACGCGGTTGAATGGGCGGTACAGGCTGTGGAACTTGGCGCGGGGGAAATACTGCTCAATTCGATTGACGCCGACGGAACCGGGGCAGGTTACGATCTGGAACTTACGCGGCGTATCCTGGAAGCTGTACCGGTACCGGTAATTGCTTCCGGCGGGGCGGGAAACCCGGAACAGATAGCGGGAGTGCTGCTGGATCCCGGGGCGGACGCGGCGCTGGTGGCGTCCATGCTTCACTTCGGCGCGGCAACGATTCCGGAAATCAAGAAGTTTATCGAATCGAGGGGGGTGTGCGTCAGATGGTAATAGCGTCGATTGATGTACAGAACAGCAAAGTTGTCCAGCTTAAACAGGGCGCGGAACTGGTACTTGAGCGTGATAACCCGCGGGAACTGGCCGGGGAATTCGACAGATACGGGGAAGTCGCGCTTATCGATCTGGACGCGGCTATGGGAAAGGGCAATAACCTTGAAATGATAAAACCGCTCCTGCGCGCGGCCGAATGCAGGGTAGGCGGGGGAATAAGAACGCCCGGGCAGGCGCGCGAACTGGTAAGCCTGGGGGCGGCGAAGATCATCGTTGGGTCGGGCGCGTTCCGCGATCCGGCAAAAAAAGGCTTAGGGCTTGGCGGGGGGGAATTCGCCGTAAACGCGGCGTTTCTCGGCGCAATGGCAAAGGAGATTGGCCGGGACCGGCTGATTGCCGCCGTTGACGCGCGGCGCGACGCGGGCGGCGCTTATGAAATCGTCGTGGACGGATGGAAGACAGCCACCGGCCTTGAGCTGATTGAGACGGCAAAGGCTGTTGAGCCTTACGCGGGGGAACTGCTCTTTACCTGCGTTGACCGGGAAGGGACCATGTCCGGAATAGACCTTGAAATTGTAAAAAAATTAAGGGGAAGCGTTTCCTGCGCGATAACCGTGGCGGGCGGCGTTTCTACTCTGGAAGAGATTGAAGCCATTGCCGGCCTGGGCTGCGATGTACAACTGGGCATGGCCCTCTACACCGGAAAGATCGCCCTGGCCGACGCCTTTATCCGCTCCCTTAACTGGAAAAAAATTACCGGCCCTGCCGGGACCCCTGCGGGAGTCCGGGGCGCCGCGCTTATCCCGCTTATCGCGCAAAGCGCTGACGGCCAGGTGCTGATGACAGGATACGCCAGCAGGGAATCTCTTGATGAAACTTTCAGGCGGCAGAATCTCTGTTTTCACAGCCGCAGCCGGGACAGGCTCTGGATGAAGGGCGAAACTTCCGGCAACACATTGAAGCTGAAACGGCTCCGGGCCGACTGCGACCGGGACGCGATTCTCGCGGTGGTGGAACCTGCCGGCCCGGCGTGCCACACCGGGGCGTGGTCCTGTTTTGGGCAGAACCGGCGCTACACCTGGGAATTCCTCCAGTCCGTCATTGACGAGCGGTTCAGGAACCCCAGGCCCGGGTCCTACACAGCGACGCTGGACGACGAACTGGCGCGGGAAAAGATTTTGGAAGAGGCGGAAGAACTCTGCACAGCCAAGGGCCGCGGGGAAATTATCTGGGAAGCCGCGGACCTGCTCTACTTTACTACCGCCCTGCTCACCCGCGCCGGCGTGGCGGTACAGGAAGTGCTGGACGAGCTTGACAGAAGGCACAAGAAATGAGCTCTTACTGGAACAGCAGGGTACGGAAACTCGATCCCTATACGCCGGGCGAACAGCCGCGCGACAGGAAATTCATCAAACTCAACACGAACGAGAATCCCTACCCGCCGCCGCCGGGAGTTATCGAGGCAATACGGGAGGCGGCGGGAGAGGGACTCCGCCTCTACCCTGACCCCTCCTGCCTGCTGCCCAGGCTGGCGATCGCCGAACAGTACGGGGTCCGGCCCGGGCAGGTCTTTGTGGGGAACGGGTCAGACGAGGTGCTGGCCTTTGCGTTCGCCGCCTTTTTCGGGAAAGGCGCGGGAGGGGACGACAACGGCGTGCCTTTGCTTCTGTTTCCGGACATCAGTTACAGTTTTTACCCCGTATACGCGGGGCTCTGGGATATTCCCTTTAAAACAATTCCGCTTACGGAAAATTTTACAATCGACCTTAGCAGCTATCATGTTAATTCAGGGGGGGTGATCTTCCCCAACCCCAACGCGCCCACGGGTATAGCTCTAAAGGCGGAAGAAATACTGCCCGTTGCCGAATACCAGGCCCGGGACAACCGGGTAATAATTGTAGACGAGGCTTACGGCGCGTTTGCCGGATCCGGCCCCCTTCCGGGCAAGGGGCTATTGGGCGCGGAATCGCTTGTACCGTATACTGACCGGCACCCGAATATGCTCACCGTGCATACCCTTTCCAAAACAGCGTCCCTTGCGGGGCTCCGGGCGGGATTCGCCATTGGAAACAAGACGCTTATCGAGGGGCTTTGCCGGGTACGGGATTCGTTTAACTCCTACCCGGTTGACCGGCTTGCCCAGGCTGGGATCGCTGCGGCAATGGCGGACGCCGCCCATTACGCCGAAACCGCGCGGAAGGTGATCGCTACCAGGGAGCGCGTTATCCCGCTGCTGCGGGAAGAGGGCTTCCGGACGCTGCCCTCGGCGGCCAATTTTATCTTTATCCGCCATCCTGAAAAAACCGGGGCGGCGCTTTTCGCCGCGCTCAGGGAACGGGGCATACTGGTACGGCACTGGGACCGGGGCCGTATCGCGGACTTCCTGCGGGTAAGCATAGGCACGGACGCGGAGATGGATGAATTTTTAAGCGCCGCCCGGCAGATTACAGGAAGGGGAAAATGAACGGAAAAGCGGAAGGCTTCCGGGCAGGCCCGGTGGAAAACCACCGCGAACGGGAAAAAGGCGCGCTGGTCTATCCGGTTTATTCACGCAGGTCCGGGGGGCTCTCCATAGGGATAAACCTTTTCCCGGACAGGAAATCCTGTTCTTTCGACTGCCCTTACTGCGAAGTATTCCCCTTTTCCCGGGATATTACTTTTTCCACTACTTTGATGGAGGAGGCGCTGGAAGACGCCCTTGCCGGCGCGCGCGCGGAAAAAATCCCGGTCCGGGATATCTCGTTTTCCGGCAACGGCGAGCCTTCCCTGTCGCCGCACTTTGCCGGCGCGCTGGAAACAGCCGCCCGCGTACGCGGCAGGCGCGCCCCGGAAGCGGCCCTGGTACTCATCACCAACGGCACCGGGCTTCTTGATAAAAAGCTTTACGATCTTCTCCGGGACCGCGCCTCGGGCGCTGCGGCGCTCAGGATATGGCTCAAACTTGACGCCGGCACCCCGGACTGGTACGCGCGGATAAACAGATCCGCCGTTGATTACGACAGGCTCACCGGCCGCATACGGCTTTTTGTGACCGAAGCGCCGGCGGACATCCAGACCATGATCTGCGCGGTGGACGGCCGGCCCCCTCCCCCGGAAGAAGCGGCGGCCTGGGAAAAGCTTGCCGTCGAACTCGCCGTATCATCGCGGGGCCGCATCCGATCCTTCCAGCTTTACGGGAAGGCGCGGCCCGCGCCGGAAGACCCGCTGGCCGAAGCGCTGCCCGCCGCGTACCCGGAGACGCGCGCGGAATCGCTGCGCAGGGCGCTTAAGGCGGCGGGGGCAAATGCCATTCCGGTAGAGGTTTTTCCCTAAAGCCTTATCTCTTTTTTATTGCCGTCAAAACCGGATATTGTCGCGACCGCGCCCGGCTCAAAATAGAAAAGGGTGAACTTCCCGTCACCGACAGAGTACATGCTTTTAAGCTGGGGGGCCGCTTCCAGGGCTTTTGCCTGGGTTTCGGCCGAGTCGTCAAAAGATACTTTGCCGCAGGCCCTGATCCATCTGCCGTCCGGGCCAAAGGCGCAGATTTCAATCCTGGGATTGCCCTGCATCTGCCGGTACATATCCTTGGTATTATTGGTACCCATGTAGAGCCTGCCCTTGTAACTCATCACAAAACCCATGGGGCGGACCCGGGGCTGATCGCCGTCGGCTGTAGCAAGGTAAAAAGTTTTCGCGTCAGTTAAAAATTTAACGACAGTTTCCATAAGTATCCTCCGGTAAAATAAATTGTTTTAATGGCAGCAGTTTAACCCGCCGCGGTTTTTCTGTAAAGGCCCGCCACAGGCTTATCCCAGAAACCGTCTGAGTATCCTCATCACCCCTACAAAATCGAGGGGTTTGCCTATATGGTCATCCATCCCCACGGCAAGGCATTTTTCGATATCTTCCTTAAACACATTGGCGGTCATCGCGATTATGGGAACGGTTTTTGCGGCGGCGGCTTCCAGGGCGCGGATTCTGCGGGTGGCTTCGTAGCCGTCCATTTCGGGCATATGGATATCCATGAAAATTATGTCAAAACCGGCGGGATCGGCGCTGTACTTTTCAAGGGCGATCCTGCCGTTTTCCGCGCAGACAATCTCCAGACCCGACGGCTCCAGCACGGTTAGTACAATTTCCCTGTTTATCTCGATATCTTCGGCCAGGAGTATTCTGCGGCCCGTATAGTCCGCGTGATCTTCTGTTTTGGCATCCACCACCGGAAGGGATTCTTCAACCCCCAGGCATTCGTTAATAGTATCGGCAATAACGGAAGCAAAGAGCGGCTTCTGGATAAATTTCTTGATACCCGCTTCCCGCGCCTCGCTTTCAACAGTATTCCAGTCCTGGGCGCTGATCAGGATAATTGTCGCGCTTTTATCCAGAGCGCTCGCGCCCGCGCTTTTTATCTTCCCTATTTCACGCGCCAGCTCGATGCCGTCCATGCCGGGCATTTTCCAGTCCACAAAATAAATGTCGTAGCCGCCCTTTTCAGTTACCAGTTTTAACGCTTCGTAAGCGCTGGAAGCAATATCGCAATAGACCCCGAACTGATCGGACAATTCGTTAAAGTACTCCAGTATTTCGGGCATATCGTCAACCGCGAGAATGCGCAGATTGTCCCAGCTGATCCCGGCCTGGAGCAGGCTCCGTTTGGAAGCTTTCTCGCCCTGTTTAACCCGGATGATAAAGGCGAAGGTCGATCCTTTGCCGAATTCCGAATCAACCCAGATAGTACCGCCCATCATTTCCACAATACGCTTGGAAATGGCAAGCCCCAGGCCCGTGCCTCCGAATTTGCGGGAAATGCCGGAATCCGCCTGCTGGAAAGAGTGGAACAGCAGGGCCGTTTGCTCCGGCTTAAGGCCTATCCCGGTATCGCTTACCTCGATCTGGATTACACATTCATTCGGCTCCAGTTCCGGAAGACCGTCGTCCCGGATCCTTTGCTTCAGGTCTTCCAGGGATTTTAGCTGGGCCTGGAGGATAACGGTCCCCCCCTCCGGGGTAAATTTTACCGCGTTGGAAAGCAGGTTGGCGA
This sequence comes from Spirochaetaceae bacterium, assembly GCA_031267955.1. Taxonomy (GTDB): domain Bacteria; phylum Spirochaetota; class Spirochaetia; order Treponematales; family Breznakiellaceae; genus JAIRRR01. The sequence goes on from JAIRYB010000240.1 coordinate 6,266, forward strand.
TTACCTGACTCAGGCGCTGCTCGTCGCAGATAATCGCGGCGGGTATATCCTTGTCTACCCGGGCATTGAAGATCTGGCGCTTCTCCTCTATCCTGAAGTTGATCACGTTCGCCATCTTGATAAGCATCTTGTCAAAACTGAATTCCGAATACGAAAGCTCAAGTTTGTTTGCCTCGATTTTGGACATATCAAGGATATCGTTGATGACTCCCAAAAGATGTTCCGAAGCGTCGCTGATCTTGCCGACGCAGTACTGTATCTTGTCGATATTGTTCGAGGCCCTCGCGATATTGGTCATGCCGATAATGGCGTTCATCGGGGTGCGAATCTCATGGCTCATGTTCGCCAGAAATTCGCTCTTTACAAGGCTTGCCCGTTCCGCCGCCTCGCGGGCTTTTTCCGCCTCGTTTTTCGCGTTTTCGATATCCGTTACGTCGTGGAATATCATTACCGCGCCTTCAACAGCGCCGCTGTCGCCCCGCATCGGGGTAAAATGAATCTGGTATTTCCGGGGATTGCCCCCGGATATGTCAAGAACCTCTTCCAGGGAATTGGCGCCTATCCCGGCTTCCGCATAGTTCATATTGGCAAAAAGCCAGTCTATATGGTCCAGCCAGTTCGGTATTCCGGCGGCGCCCGCGTTCATCCACGCCGCGGCTTCGCTGCCGGCGGTCTGCGCCGAAACGTCGTTTTTCGCGAAAGGCTCGAAAACTTCGCGGAAACGCTTGCCGTTTATCAGATCGAAATTCCCGATGCCCGCGGCTTTCAGGAATACATCGGTACAGTAGGCAAAACACCCCGCGCCGTCAAACAGGATTATAATATCAGGGCTGCTCCCGAGGAGCATGCTCATGTAGTTTTCCTGCCTCTGCTGCACCGCGATACGGGCGGAAAAGAGGCTTGTCTGGGCGGCGGTCATGGCTTTGGCTTTATTCAGTTCTTCCCTGGCCTGGTCAAGCTGTCCGGCAAGTTTTGTGTTCTCTTTTTTCAGTACATCTATCTGCCGGAGCGGATCCTCGTTTTTTGCCATAGAACCTTTCAGATACCTCGCTTCCATTTTATCTGAAAACAGCCGAATTTGCCTGTAAAACTACCAACAAACAAGGTATCATACTCTATTTAGAAAAGATGTTCAATTGCGCGCGGGCCCTTACAATTTTGGGAAAAAAATCTTAAACTTCTCTTGAGAATGCCGATAAGGAAGGATAGGGCCACATTTGGAGGTTCATTTTGGCATATACGAACGCGCTATCCGCATACCGGGAAACAAGGATAAAGACCGCCAGCCAGGGGCAGCTTATCATTATGCTTTACGACGAGGCGGTAAAGCAGCTTGACCACAGCCTTGACCTTATGGGCAAGGACCAGGGAACCAAGAAAAATCCCCGGACAATTGAAGCAATCGGCAAGGGAATCCTGAAAACCCAGGAAATTGTCACCGAATTGATGGTCTCCCTCGACTTTGACCAGGGGGGCGAGATCGCGAAAAATCTTTTTTCCCTCTACACATGGTTTAACCAGCAGCTTCTGGAAGCCAATATCTCCCATGACGCCCGCAAAGTCCTTATCGTGAGGAACCAGATCAACGATCTAAGGGGCGCCTGGACCGAAGTTGCGGCAAAAAGCTCGGCCGATGTCAGGGGCAGGGCCGAGGTGGGTGTCAATATTGCCGGTTAGGATGATTTTATGGCAAAAACAGCGCCGGACATGATCAGCGAAGAAGAAATTTCCCGCAGGATAAGCATACTCAGGCGCTTCCGGGAACTCCTTAAAACCCAGAGGGACCGGTTCCGGCAGTACCTGGAAGTCCTTGACAGGCAGAAGGACGTAATCGAGGGGGGGAATGCCGAAGAGATCGCGGCCCATGTGGAGCTTGAGGAAAAGATAGTCGCCGATATTTTTTCCATCCAGAAGGTAATCGACCCCCTTGAAAACATGTACCGGGACGCGTACCCGATTCCCAAAAAAGGCCGGAAAAGCCGGGCCAAAGAAACCGCCGAAGAGTCCGCCGGGATTCCATGCCTTAAAGACGCCCTCGAAGGGCTCAGGGCCGAGGCGGTATCCAGGGCGGATCGGAACAGGGAGCTGCTTTCCCGCCGTATGACCGCGGTACGGTCGGAAATTAAAACCATACGGAAAAGCCCCTATTCCAAAAAGAGCCGGTCTCTTTACGGGGAAGTCCCCTCCCCCTCTCTTATCGATATTGAAGGATAGCGTAATTATTCAGCCGCCTTCGGAGCTTAAAACATTGGAGAACAGGGAAAGTTCTGAAATCGCGCTACGACTGAATAGTTACGAATAGACAGGACAGCGGCCATTGCGTTTGCGGATTTTTGCGGGGCAAAAACCGCTGCCCGGCGGCGGCTTCAACGTAACTAACGGCTTCAATATGATGGTTTCAATTCTGGACAAAACTTTTCAAACATCCTACAGTAAAATAGGGGATAATGATGGAATTGGCGCAGGAACCACAGGCAAACCTAAATTTTGACAAAGTCTGGGCCGCGTTGATGGAACTTAAAGAGTCCCAGAGAGAAACCGACCGGCAGATAAAAGAAAGCGAGCGGATCTTTCGGGAATCCCGGAGAGAAACCGACCGGCAGATGAAAGAGACGGATCGGAAAATAAGCAAATTGGGAAGCAGGCTCGGCGACCTTATTGAACACCTGACCGCCTCGAATATTCTGGAAGAATTTAAAAAACTGAACTATGAATTTACCCGTATTTCCCGGAATACCAAAATAAAAGACCCGGACAACCGGATTCTGGCGGAAATTGATATATACCTGGAAAACGGCGAATTTATTATGGCAATAGAGGTAAAATCCCTCCTGACCCTGGCCGATGTTAAAGATCATATAAAACGGATGGATACGGTAAGGCGCTATGCCGATATACACGGGGACAGGCGGAAGTATCTAAGCTCCGTGGCCGGCGCGCTTATCGAAGGAGACGCGCGGGATTTCGCGCTTGAAAGCGGCATCTATGTGATTGAACATCCCGGAGAAACAGTACGGATACTGGCCCCGGAAACAGCGCGGGCATGGTAGGGGTTTAGCGCGGGAGGCCGGAAAATTCCGCGCACCCTTTTAGCAACTCCGGTTTTTCCGCTATACTTAGCCCATGAACCAGCAAAAGCCCCCCCTCTACCTTATCGATTCCTACGGCCTTATCTACCGTTCGTATTTTGCCTTTCTTACCCACCCCCTGCGTAATCCGAAAGGGCAAAATGTTTCCGCGCTTTTCGGCTATGCACGCACGCTGGTAAGCCTTATCGACGAGGGCGCCCCGGCTGCCGACGACGGCGGCGGGCGGCTGAAAACGCCGCAGAAACCGCTGCGTATGGCGGCTGTTTTTGATTCCCGCACCCCGACCTTCCGGCACAAAAAATACAGCGGGTACAAGGCCACCCGGCAAAAAGCGCCCGACGATCTCCACGCCCAGGTCCCCCTGGTAGAAGAATTTCTGGAGGCTTTAGGCGTGCCTACACTCAAGGCGGAAGGCTACGAGGCGGACGATGTTATCGCTACCATGGCAAAAAAATGCCGCGCCGACGGCCGCTCCTGCTATATCATCTCTTCCGACAAGGACCTACTCCAGCTTGTGGGGCATGGCGCCTGGGAACTCCGCCCCCAGCGGATAAAAACCGAGACTGGCGGCGCGGCCGCGGGCGGGCTTACCTACGAGCTGGTAGGGCCGGAGGAGGTAAAGGCCGAGTGGGGGGTAAAGCCGGAACTTATGCTGGACCTGCTCTCCCTGACCGGGGATGCTTCGGACAATGTCCCCGGCGTAAAGGGAATAGGGGAAAAGACAGCGGTAAAACTCATGGCCCGCTACGGCTCGCTGGACGGGATCTATCAGAACATAGCGGGCATCGAAGGCGCTACAGGCAAAAAACTTGCCGGGGGGAAAGACAGCGCGTATTTTTCCCGCGAACTGATCTCCCTTGTGGAAAATGTCCCCCTCCCTGTTAAGGATATCGAAACGCTTTCCGTGGAAAAGCTCGACCGGATCGCCGGGGCAAAGGTCCTGCTGCGCGAGGGCGTACGCCAGAGCGCGAGGCAGCTTGACCCGGAAAACAGAACGCGGGCAGCCGGGAAAGATGCCGGCGCGGGGCAGGACGAAGAACTTTCCGGCGGCGACAGGGCCGATCCGGCCCTGTTCGGGCCCGGCGCCTACCGCACGGTGACGGACCTCGCGGAGTTCAAGGCAATACTCGCGGAAGGCCGCAAACAGGGGCTTTTGGCCCTGGACTTCGAGACCGATTCCCTTGACGCCTGGAACGCCCGGCCCATCGGCATATCGCTCGCGGTCAAACCGAAAGAGGCGGTGTACGCGCCGGTCGCCCCACATCTGGGGGCGGCCTGCCTGGACGCGGAAAAAGCGCGGGAAGCCCTGGCGGCAATACTGGCTGACCCGAAGATGACCGTTATCGCCCATAACGCCAAGTACGATTACAAGGTTTCCCGGGGCTGGGGGATCGAACGCTGGAAATGTTTTATCTGGGATACCATGGTCGCGGCCTGGCTGGACGATCCGGAGCGGAACAACTACGCCCTGGATTCTCTTGCGGGCTTCCACTTTGACCATGACTGCCTCTCCTACCGGGAGATTGTTCCCAAGGGCGCGACTTTCGATCAGGTGGACCTGGAAACCGCCACCCGCTATTCCGCGGAAGACGCGGACCTTTCCTTCAGGCTGAAGCTGCACCTGGAAAGCCGGCTCGAAAAAGCCGGCGCGGCGGGGCTGTTCCGCGATCTGGAAATGCCCCTGCTCCCGATACTGGCGGAAATGGAAGGCATCGGGATCAAGATAGAGCCCCGCTCGCTCAGGGAATACGGGGTAGAGCTTTCCAAGGAGCTTGACGAAACAGAGCGGAAAACCTGCCGGCTTGTAGGGCATGAATTCAACCTTGCCTCCACCAAGCAGCTCCAGGAGGTGCTTTTTGTGGAAAGGAAACTTACCCCGATAAAAAAGAACAAGACAGGCTATTCCACCGACATGGCGGTACTGGAAGAGCTGGCCCGGGAAGACCCGGTCCCGGCCCTGGTGCTGCGCCACCGTACCCTGTCAAAACTCAAATCAACCTATGTGGACACCCTTGCCGGGCAGGCGGACAAGAACGGCCGGCTCCACACCAATTTTGTCCAGACCGGCACCGCCACAGGCCGCCTTTCAAGCCGGGAGCCCAATTTGCAGAACATCCCCATCCGGGACGAGGAGGGCAGGCGGATACGGGAAGCCTTTATCGCCGCGCCGGGAAACCTGCTCATCTCCGCGGATTACAGCCAGATAGAGCTTGTGGTACTGGCCCATCTTTCCCGGGACGAAAACCTTATCGAATCTTTCAGCGAGGGCAAGGACGTACACGCCCGTACCGCCTCACTCATCTTCGGGATACCCGAAAGCGAAGTGGCCGGCGATCAGCGCCGTATGGCCAAAACCATCAACTTTGGGGTTATGTACGGAATGAGCGCCTTCCGGCTTGCCGGAGAGCTTAATATTTCCCGCACCGAAGCGACGGCTTTTATCTCCGCCTATTTTAAAACCTACGCCGGCATACGCCGCTTTATCGACGATTTGATAAAGAAGACCGAGGAAACCGGCTACGCTTCGACAATATTCGGCCGCCGCCGCTATATTCCGGCCATCAATTCCCGGAACAAGACCGAAAAGGCCGCGGCCGAACGGGTTGCGGTAAATACGCCGATCCAGGGTTCTGCGGCGGACATTGTCAAAACCGCCATGCTCAATCTGGACAGGCGCCTTGCCGCCGAAAAGAGTCCCGCGCGCCTCCTGCTCCAGGTTCACGACGAACTCATCCTCGAATGCCCCAAAGACGGGGCCAAAGCCGCCGCGCAGCTGGTACGCGAGATCATGGAAAGCGCCGTAAAACTTACGGTACCCCTGCGGGTAAGCGTGGAAACCGGCAGACGCTGGGGGGATTTCCATTAGGCCGGAGCTGCCCGGAGCTTGCCCCCGGGTTCTTCATTTTGCCTGAGGCAACGCAAAGCCTTGACCAGACGCCGGAATTCCAATAGATTCGAAATACAGGGGGTGTACCGGTTTCGACCGGTACGGTTCGGGATACAAGCTGCAGGTGGAGTGCCTATCTCCTGATTAGGCAAAAAATTTAACTGCCAACAACGACAGTTACGATTACGCCTT
>JAIRYB010000181.1 GCA_031267955.1 Spirochaetaceae bacterium
AACCCGGTTGGTTGTTGCTGGACTAACGTCCGCCAAGTCTCGCAGATATGGCGGATTTCTTGCAGAAATCCGCCATATCTGCTGTTTTTTTAGCGGAAGTTGTTCAATAACTGAAGTTATTGAACAACTCTTCTCTTTATGCGCTGTCCTGGGCTGGGGGTGTCTAAGGCCGCAGAGTCTCCACCATGTAGCGGATGTCGTAGCCGTTTACCACCTGTTTTCTCATTTCAATTACAAAGATGAGCCCGGCGTCCAGGGGAGAGGCGATTACTTTTTTAATTTTATAGGTGCCGATCTGGGGGCGCTTTATTCCCGGGTTGCCTACGGTAAAGCTTCGGCGATCCCCCGCGGGGCCGGTCCGATCCAGGGCGATGTGGAACGATGTTTTCAGGCCCGCGCCGGAGCCTTCGGAACTGGGAACCAGCCGGGCCTGATAGGAAAAACCCCGCTCGAAATCACGAAAATCGATTCGCTCCCCCTGGGGGCTTCCCCCTTCCGGGTCCAGCGCGATATACAGGGGATGGCCCTGGTGGAGGAAGTCTACCTGGTGCCGATCCGCCAGGGCGGAATTCTGCGCGACAAGGCGGTAAAAGGCACCGATGCCGTCATTCCCTGCATTGACGGAATTATGGGAACTATACGAAAGCTTGCCGCCGGTAACAAAGTCATTATTTGACACATTCACCGCGTAAAGCTCCGCCCAGGGCCTTAGGGTGGCCGTCAGCACTCCGTATTGGGCGAACATATACACACCCCCGTCCTGGGAAAAACCAAGGTCCACAAACGACGCGGTATCCCCTGCCCAAAGGGCCGCCCCGCAAAACATCAGGACAACGGTTAAAGCGGCCGACAAGAAGATCTTCTTCGACATAATGGGCATCTCCTCTCTACTAATATCGGAAAAAGCCCATGAGCCTTGAGAAAATCCCACCCAGGGAGTATGCTTGCGGCGATGACTTTATCCGCCCGGAACGTTGTTTTCCGTGCCGAAATTATTATTTCGGCGCTGTTTTGTATCCTCACCGGGGTATTGGCCCTCAAGGCCCTGCCTCTTTGCCCCGCCGCCGCCGCGGATGCGGTACGGCGCTCCCCCGGTATTGTCCAGGGCCTCGTGGGCCGCTTTCTGGGGCCCAGCCCCTATGTTCCCTTTGCCTCCCTGGCCGGTACTACCCTGTGTTCCTTTATCACCCTGGTGTTTATTTACTTTTTTTTTGAGAAAACCCAGGCCCCGGAGATATTCTTTATCACCCTCTTTGTCCTTTCCCTGTCCTTTGAGACCATGCGCCTGATGACGCCCCTGCAAAAAACCTGGATTATCCCTTCGGTCTATCTGCTCATGGCCGGCCGGGCCCTGCTTTTCGGCCGTTTTTTCGGCATCATTTCCCTCTTTGCCGCCGGGGTCTACGCCGCCGGGCTGGAAATTCAAACGCAGTTGAACGGAACCCTGATCGCCGCCTTTATCGCCCTGGTTGTTTCCCTGGGGATTCCTATTGATATTCTTGCCTGGGATTCGAGCTTCAGCATGGTCAACGGCTACTTTTCCCTGTTCCGCATGGTAGAAACGGGGGTGCTTCTTATTACCATGGCAAGTTTTTTCATCTCCGCCTGGTCCAGGGGGACCCCGGAATACGTGAGTGTGGGGGTTGGCGCCTTTCTTATGTTTGCCGGCCGGGGCATTCTGCTGTCGGCCGACACGTGGATAAGCCCTATTCCGGGATTCCTCTTCCTGGTGGCCGGGATATGGCTCATCTGCACTAAGCTGCACAAGGTGTATCTGTGGCTCTAGCAGGAAGACACGATTGAACGTGCGGATGTGGGCGTATCAGCCCTTGCGGGGCTGTACTGTAAGGAAACGGTTGTACAACGCCGCTTCGCGGCTGGCGTATCAGACCCTGCGGGTCTGTACGGTAAGGTAGGGGTTGTACAACGCCGCCTACGGCGGCTGGCGTATCAGACCCTGCGGGTCTGTACGGTAAGGAAACGGTTGTACAACGCCGCCTGCGGCGGCTGGCGTATCAGACCCTGCGGGTCTGTGCTGTAAGGAATCGGTTGTACAACGCCGCCTGCGGCGGCTGGCGCATCAGACCCTGCGGGTCTGTGCTGTAAGGAATCGGTTGTACAACGCCGCCTGCGGCGGCTGGCGTATCCGGCACACGCGCCGGACCGGGCTTTCCGGGGCTTCGCTCCCCCGCCTATGGCGGGGCTGAACCCCTCCAATCCCTTGCGATAGCCACATGGCGGTTGCCATGCGGCCATCGCTGGGCGATGCGGCCTTCCGCCACGATACAAAGCCGCAGCTGCATAGCCGTCGAGCTGCCGGGTGTGCAGAGTTCGGCCCCAGGGCGGCCGGGGGAAGGAATAGGGTTGTTCGGACACTTCAGGTTCCGAACAACTTCCACCGAAAATGTCCTGCCCCCCGGAAATGCGGGAGGAAAGGGGCTGGGCCCCCATGGATGCCGGCCGGTAGGAATACCGGCGGTACTACCCTTTAAAGTTTTGCGGAGCAAAACCGGGTTGGCTGCGGCAATGCTCATGTTAAAACGGGATTATGCGGGAAGGCCCCTGGTGAGGGCGTTTCCCCTCTGCCCCGGGGAATATTGCTCTTCCGCGCAAGGGGTTGGAGGGGCGCCAGGCAGCCGCAGGCTGCCTGAGCGGTCCCGGCGTTACACGCCGGGACGAAACCCCCGCAAAGCCCGGTTTTTTGCGGCGGAGCCGCAAAAAATGCGCCCAAATTAGGAATTGCCGGGTTAATTATAAGGTGGCTTCCG
>JAIRYB010000072.1 GCA_031267955.1 Spirochaetaceae bacterium
AAACTCGAGGAATGCCATTGCCGAAACCGCTCTTTCAGATTTATTTGTCATTTTCCTACCCTCCATTACCCTTTTTTAAGGGGGTAATAATTAGATTAAAAAACGGTTTCAAAAAAACTAGTTTTTTAACCCCGGAAGCGGCATAAAAAGGGGGGCAAAGGAGGGCTGGAACCCTGGGAAAACGAGTGGTAAAAAACCAAGGGAGTAATAAAATATTTATATAAATATTATAGGTTTAGTAGGATATATTTGGTATATTATTATGTGTATGTAACGCTACAATTGCGTTACAAATTATATGACCGGTTACGGAAAGCGAAACTGTTGGCGAAGGAGTCGCCGAAGGATATCATTGAACTGGCAAAATCAATATACCGGGTCAGGATACAGGGCCAATGGAACCGGAGTGAGATAGCCCAAAGGATTAGACAACTGTTCAAAAAGTCGGAAATAGACAGCTTAACCTGAGCGGAGTTAGGGCTTAATTGGGCACGTCCGGGTCTGCGGGGGCTCCGGGTGGGTAACTGCCCGGTTCTACCCGGCCCAAATTTCGGTGTGGTCCGTGGTTATTCCAAACTGAGAATTGCCGGTTTATCCCGTGCCGGGCGTGACAAAATCGGCTTTTTTGTTTATTATTCAAACTATGAGAAAGGATTTTTTCCGGACGGCGGGGCCCGGGCTTTTGTTCATTGGCCTGTGCCTTTTCGCCGCCTGTTCCCGGACCTCGCCCAAGCTCAGTTTCGGCACGCTGCGCCTTGTTTACCATAATTCGGGGGAAGACGGCGCGGCGGAAGAGCGTTTTTCCTTTTTTGTCCTTCCCGAGGACGATGACGGTCTTGAGGACATTGCGGATCTCTACCTCTACCATGACCGGGAGGGCCTTGTTTGGCATATCACGTCCGAGGAATGGCTTAGCCTTAACATCGATGGAAACACGTGGATCGGTTCCCGCCAGATCAGCATGACGGACGGCGAGGGCCTTCCCCGGGGGCAGTTCCGCGCGGTACTGGTGGATAAGGGGGGGGAGCGATCGGAGCGGATTTTCGCCTTTGACGCGCCCGAAGATTCCCGCTATCCGTTTCCCTTTTTTCTGGTCGAGCAGGGACGCTACCGGCTTGATTCGGAGTATCCCGCGCATTACCTTGTCTGCTATGACGGCGAGGGGAATTATGTCATGACCCAGCCGCTCGAAAACCCGGAAGGTTTTATCACGGAGCTTAACCTCCCGTCCGGGATAAGCGGCATTGCTTTATGGGCGGATGACGACGAGTACCTTACTTCCGCGCTTACCGATATAGTATCCCTGCGTTGAATTGGGAACCTGTATGGCTGAACCCAGGCCGGGCTTTCCGGCGGAAAGGCGCGGCGTTAAAAGTTTTGTGCTTCGCGCGGGCAGGATGAGCGCGGCCCAGAAGCGCTGTTACGAGGAATTTTATCCGCGTTTCTGCCTGGCCGCGGATGCCGCCGGGGGCGGGTTTTCCGGCGGGATGCGGGATTTTGCGGGAGTATTTGGCAACAGCAACCCTGTTATCGCGGAAATAGGCTTCGGCATGGGGGCCGCCACCGCTGTTATCGCGGAAAGGAACCCGGAAAAAAACTACCTGGGTATAGAAGTCCACCGGCCGGGGATAGGGCGGCTGCTCTGGGAAATTGACCGGCGCGGCCTTGCCAATATCAGGATTGCCGAGGGGGACGCGGTAGAAATTATGAACTGTTTTGTTCCCGATCGTTCTCTTGCGGGAATCCACGTCTTCTTTCCCGACCCCTGGCCCAAGAAACGCCACCATAAACGCCGCCTTATTAGCTTTCCCTTTACCGCGCTGCTTGCGCGGAAACTCGCGCTTCCCGGGCCTTCCGCCCGGGCCGGCTATATCTATGTTGTTACCGACTGGGAGGATTATGCCGGCTGGATCATGGAGGGGCTTTCGCGGACCCCCGGCCTGAAGAATCCCTGTAACGGTTTTGCCGAAAAGCAGGCTTGGCGGCCCGAAACAAAGTTCGAACACAAGGGCAGGGAGAAGGACCACGGGGTATGGGAATTGTATTTTGAAGCGTGCGGCTTGTGAAACAGGAGGCTGCCATGGACAGTAAAAGCAGAATAACCGCGCTGGGGAATCTGATCAGGCGTTATCAGGATTCGTACTACAACGGCGAGGCGGAAATTTCGGACTCCGAATTCGACAAGCTCTGGGAGGAGCTTAAATCGCTTGATCCGGAAAACCCTGTTTTGAAAAAAATCGGGGAAGACAATGCCGACGGTTTCCCCAAGGCAAAGCACCTTATCCCCATGGGGAGCCAGGAAAAGGCGGCAAACCCGGAGGAATTCCGCGAATGGGCCGCCGGGAAAAAATTCCCCGTATATGTGGTCCAGTACAAACTGGACGGGGCAAGCCTGGAACTCCAGTACGAAAAAGGCGCGCTAAAAAAGGCCGTTACCCGGGGAAACGGCGCAATAGGGGATGAGATTACCAGGAACGCCCGGCGTATGGGCGGGGTGCGGGAAAAGCTCGGCGCCGGGTTTTCAGGCGGCGTGCGCGGCGAGGTTGTAATGACCCGCAAAGTCTGGCGGGAAAAGTACGCGGACAAGGCCAACTGCCGAAACGCCGCCAACGGTATTATGCGGAGAAAGGACGGGATAGGGTGCGAGGATCTCCTGCTCGTTACCTACGATGCCGCGGCGGCGGGCGACGATCGTTTTTTTCAGGACGAAATCAAAAAAATAGCGTGGCTTAAAGCCCGGGGTTTTACAACCGCGGAAACCAGGGAATTTGAAGAGCCGGAAGACGTAATCGCGTACCGCGCCGAGATTGCGGAAAGGCGCGGGAAACTCCCCTACGATATCGACGGCCTTGTTGTAAAAGATAAAAACACCGACATGGCCGATCTGAGGCGCGCGCGGCCGGAAAACCAGATCGCTTTTAAATTCGATCTTGAAGGGGCGGTAAGCGTACTGCGGGAAGTCGAGTGGAGCGAATCCGGGGCAACCTATACGCCTATCGGCATTGTGGACCCGGTGCGGATCGCGGGGACTACAGTACAGCGGGCGAACCTCAACAACCCCGATATGATCCGGGCGATGGGGCTCAGGATAGGCTCGGCGGTTACTGTGGTAAAGCGGGGGGAGATTATCCCCAAGATTGAGGGCCTTGCCCGGCAGGAAACGGCGGCGGCCGCTTTGCCGCCCGAAGAACAGCGGGAAATTGTCTTCCCGGACAAATGCGGGAGCTGCGGGACCGCGCTGGAAGACGCCGGTACCCGGCTTTTCTGCCCGAACCCCGGCTGCCCGAAACGGCTGCTGCACCGTATACAGAAATGGGTGTCGGTGCTGGACATACGGGAACTGGGAGAAAAACTTATCCAGCAGCTCTTCGACAAAGAGCGGGTCCGTTGCCCGGCCGATCTCTATTCGCTTACAACAGAAGAGCTGTCGCTTTACGACCGCATGGGGGAACTGTCCGCAGCCAAGGTACTGCGCCATATCATGACGCCCCGGGAGCTTCCCCTGGCGGCTTTTATCGCGGGTTTTGATTTTGAAGGGGTAGGGGAGCTTATCATGGAAAAGGCGGCCCAGGCCGGTTTTGACACTCTGGAAAAACTCCGCGCCGCCTCCGTGGAAGACCTTGCCGCTGTTTACGGCCTGGGGGAAATTACCGCAAGGACAATTTACACCGAATTAAGGGAAAGCGCCGGGGAAATTGACGGCGTCCTCGCTCAAGGCGTCATTTCCATCGCCCCCCCTCCGGACGAGGGGACGCTTAAGCTCAAGGGGTACAGTTTCTGTTTTACCGGGGAGCTTGAAACAATGAAACGGAGCGAGGCCGAGGAAAAAGTCAGGGCCGCGGGCGGAAGCGCAAAGTCTTCCGTGGCAAAGGATATGTCGTTCCTCGTGACCAATGACGGCGAATCCGGTTCGGCGAAAAACCTCAAGGCCAGGAAACTCGGCATACCTATTATCAGCGAAAAACAGTTTTTGGATCTGCTTTCCAACCCGCTTCTCGCCGGGGAGTTTAAAGCAAAAACAGACGAGCCGCCCCAGGGCGCTTTGTTTTAAGGGGGATTATAAATGGATGCGGAAATTACCGTTGTCGAAGGCGACATTACCGCGCTCAAGGCCGACGCTATTGTCAACGCGGCGAATTCCAGCCTTTTGGGCGGGGGCGGCGTTGACGGCGCCATTCACCGCGCGGCAGGCCCCGCGCTTCTGGAAGAATGCCGGGCCATTGCGTCCGGGCAGGGCGGCTGTCCGGCGGGGGACGCCGTCATAACCGGGGCCGGGAAACTGCCCTGCAAAAAGGTGATCCACACGGTCGGCCCGGTCTGGCGCGGCGGCGGCCGGGGAGAGGCGGAGCTTCTCGCGTCCTGTTACCGGAAAAGCCTTTGCCTTGCGGAAAACGCCGGGCTTGAAACTGTCGCCTTCCCGAATATCAGCACCGGCGTTTACGGGTACCCAAAAGCCGCGGCCGCGGAAATCGCGTTTAAAACTGTTTCGGATACGCTTGCGGAACTCAAGGGAATAAAAAAAGTGATATTTGTTTGTTTTGACCGGGAAAATTCCGCGCTCTACAGGAAGCTCCTGGAAGATCGGCCGGGCGGGGATACGCCCGGTTTTTCAGATACCGGCCCGCAATGAACCGCGGGGCCTGTATATATTTCCGGGTTTATGATAGGATAAAATGCGCGTGATAAAATACGGTTTTTTGTACCGGCGATTTTAAGGGAAAGAAGCAAGTGGAAGTAATACAGCATCTCCAGTCGGCCTATAACCTGCTGCGCCCTGTTTTGGATGTGGCGATTCTCTCCTTTCTGCTTTACAAGGCCTATGAGCTTTTGGTAAAGACCCAGGCTGTGCAGATCGTCCGGGGCGTTTTTTTCCTGGCGCTGGTATACGGCGGGGCTGCCCTGCTCAAACTTACCACCCTCCAGTGGATACTGTCCGCCCTGGCCCCCGGGCTTTTCATAGCCATAGCCATCCTGTTCCAGCCCGAACTGAGGAAGATCATCATCAGCCTTGGCCAGGGCGAGCTTTTCCGCACCGACATTAAGCCCAAGATAAGCCAGCTTGAGGCGGTGATTACCGCGGCGGAAATGCTTTCCCAGCAGCGGCGGGGGGCGCTGGTAGTGTTTCCCCGGCGGGTAAACATAAAAAATATAATTGATACAGGGACCAGGTTAAACGCGGAAATTTCTTCCAGCCTGATAGTAACGGTGTTCGAATTTGACACCCCCCTCCACGACGGGGCCATGATCATCCAGAACGGCAGGATCGTTGCCGCCGGATGTTTTCTTCCCCTGTCGGAACAGCAGGATATCCGCAAGAGTTTTGGCACCCGGCACCGGGCTTCTTTGGGAATGAGCGAGCAGAGCGACGCGGTAGTTCTGGTTGTGTCGGAAGAAACCGGGGCGATTTCCCTGGCCTTTGACGGAAAGCTCTATTACGATCTTTCCGGCGCCGAGGCGACACGGAAACTGCGCGAGCTTATTGATCGGGGTACGGCCGGGAAAGCCGCTGCCGTACATCCCGCGGGCAACGAAAGCGGAGGGGGGGAGGCGTTTCTTAACGAGCCTTCGGAGCTGGCCGCCGCGGTACCCTCGGATCTTCCGAAGACCGGGGACACAGCACGTTAAGCGAGGAACAAGATGAGGTCCATAAACGGCAGAAAACTGCTTTTGAAAATCATAGAAAACTGGCCCGCGAAGATGCTTTCGGTGGCGCTGGCAATCGTGCTTTTTATGTTCCACCGCATGAGCGTTCTGGAGAATCGTTTCTTTTCCGTCCAGCTCAGGGTAGATCTGGATAATACCCTTGCCGTGGCGAGCGCCTACCCCCGCATGGTAAGGGTAAGCCTTAGGGGCGAGGCGAACAGCATATTCCCCATTCTTGAGGACGACATTGAAGCGTACCTTGATTTTACCCGCTACAGCGAAGGGGGGAGCTACCGCGCGCCGGTGCAGATACGCAGGACAGGCACGGCGCTGGGGGTAGAACCTCTGGAAATATCCGTTGATCCCATAGAAGTTACCGTGAGACTCGACGAGAAGATGAGCAAGTATGTCCCGCTCAAGCCTGTTTTCGAGGGGTATCTGGAATCCGGGTATGAAATGGTTTCCTATACCCTCACCCCGACCCAGGTTGTGGTTGACGGCCCAAAGGGCCTTTTGGAACAGCTTCCGGAACTTCCCACGGAAACAATAGAACTTGGCGGCCGGGCTGAGGATTTTACCTCCGCCGTACATATCCTGAACAGGGAGCCGCTCCTTCAAATCAGGGGGGACGGGATGGCGGAATTCCGGGGTTTTGTGAAGAAGCTCATCATAATCCGCAACTTTGACAATCTTCCGATTACGGTTTCCGGGCTTGACGGCAATTTTATTGCCGTAATGGAAGTTTCCTCGGGAAGCATCAGGATTGAGGGGAATCAGAACGATCTTGAATACTACAACCCAGTTCCGGGCGCGAATATTTTGTCCCTTGATTGTTCCGGCATTACGGAGGAGGGGAACTATACGCTGCCGGTACAGGCGGACATCCCCGCCATGTTTACCCTGATCCGCAGCGATCCTACCGCGGTAACTATCCAGGTGAGGGAAAGATGATTACCGGTATCGGAGTCGATATTGTCCATGTACGCAGGCTGGAACGGTGGCGGGACATACCCGGCCTCCTGGAGCGTTATTTCCACCCGGACGAGCTTCTTTCCGTTATGAATAAAGGCCCGGCCGCGGCGCTGTCCCTCGCGGGCCGTTTTGCCGCGAAAGAAGCTTTCGGCAAGGCGCTGGGGACCGGGCTAAAGGGTATTGTACTTAAGGATATTATGGTGGTGAACAGGTACAACGGCAGCCCCGCGGTTGAACTCTTTGGCACCGCGCGCAGGGCCTTTGAAAAAAGCGGCGCGGGCCGCGTCCACATTTCCCTTACCCACGAACGGGATAACGCCGTGGCAATGGTTGTCTTGGAAACGGGGGAATAAAATGCCGTCCGATCTTAAACTGTCGTTCCATTCCAAAGAGGCGTACAAATGCCCGCTGTGCGATACCGAATTTCACCGGGAAGAATTGCTGTCCGGGAGCGGCCGTTTGATAGCGGGAAAACTTACCGACGAACTGCACAGGCTCTACGAGCCTTCCGCGAAATACGGCGTTGTTTACCCGCTGGCCTACCATGCCACGGTCTGCCCGGAATGCTGGTTCGCCTCGATGGATAAAGATTTTGCGTCTCTTCCGGAAAAGGCGTGGGAAAGGGCGCGGAAAGAGAAAACTGTCCGGAAAGGAGAGACTCTCAAGATCTTCCCCAGGGTCGATTTTAATGAACCGAGGAATCTTGTGAGCGGCGCCGCTTCCCTTTACCTTGCGGCCTGGTGTTACGATTACTACACCAAAGAATTTTCCCCCACTATTAAACAGGGAATAGCGACTCTGCGCTGCGCCTGGCTTCTCGACGCCATGGACAAAAAATACCCAGGACAGCACTTTGACTGGCTTGCGGTTCTTTTCAAAAAAAAGGCGCAGTTTTTTTATTCAGAGGCTCTGGGGAAAGAACAGACCGGGAAGGAGCCGATCTCGGGGGTTAAGTCCCTCGGCCCTGATACGGATAAAAACTACGGCTACGAAGGCGCCCTGTACCTTACCGGGCTTCTGAAACTCCGTTACGGTTCCAGGGACGAGGGGGACGCGCGCAGGGAAGCCCTGGGGGAAGTGAAGCGGACTATCGCCAAGATATTCGGCCTGGGAAAATCTTCCAAAAACAAGCCCGGCCCCCTTCTGGAACACGCGCGGAATCTCTATGATAATATCAACAAGGAATTAAACGAATCCGACGATGCCCCGTAGTTCCGAAGGACAAA
This sequence comes from Spirochaetaceae bacterium, assembly GCA_031267955.1. Classification (GTDB taxonomy): domain Bacteria; phylum Spirochaetota; class Spirochaetia; order Treponematales; family Breznakiellaceae; genus JAIRRR01. The sequence goes on from JAIRYB010000072.1 coordinate 7,842, forward strand.
ACCGTAATATAAAGCTTGTTATCGCGTACGACGGTACGGAGTTTAACGGTTTTCAGAAACAGGCCGGGGAAAGCCATGGCAGAAATCGTACTATCCAGGGGGTAATTGAAGGGGCGCTCGCAAAACTGCACAAACACCCGGTCGCCGTTACCGGATCGGGCAGGACTGACGCGGGGGTACACGCCATAGGCCAGGCGGCTAACTTCTACACCGATATTAAAAACATGGACGCGGGACGCTTTGTCCCGGCCCTGAACGGCCTGCTCCCCCGCGATGTGCGTATTATGGAATCCTCCGAGGCCGCCCCCTCGTTCCATGCCCGTTTTGACGCGAAGAGGCGGACTTACCGCTACCACTTTATATGCGGCCGCGCGGCGCTGCCCGGCGAGCTGCGTTACCATGTCCAGCTTTGGCGCTGCCCGCGCATTGCCCTGCTCAACGACTATGCCCGGCTGCTTTTAGGCGAGACCGACTGCTCGCTTTTCGCGAGCCCCCGGGATAAAAGCAAGTCCCGTTTCCGGCATATAAGCCAGGCCTGGTTTTTTTCCCGGGCTGATACGCTGGTCTTTGAAATCAGCGCGAACGCCTTTTTGTGGAAGATGGTCCGCTCCATCGCGGGGACCCTGCTCTTCCTTGAGGAACGCGGCGCCCCGGTAGAAAAACTGCGCGGCATGATGGCATCGGGCGTCCGTCAATACGCGGGGCCGGCCCTTCCGCCGCCCGGGCTTTTCCTCTGGAAAGTGGACTACTACCAAAGCCCGCTTGTCTGAATTTTTTAGATGGCGGGGAATCTTTCCGGGCGGCGGGCGCCGCGTAACGGGCCCCCTGTCGGGAATCCTTTTAGCGCGCCATATCCGTTTGAATATTACTTTCTTTTTTTAAAAAGCGCGCCACAAACATGGGGCCCATGCCGTTTTCCCTGTCGGGTAGGATGAGGCGTCCGGCCGCGGTTTCTTCGCCTTCGGTAAAACCGGGCCTGTCAAGCGCCGCGGAATCGCCGTATTTTTTTAAAAGCCGGGAAGCCACGCCGTCGTTTTCCCCGCGGTTTATTGCGCAGGTAGCGTAGACCAGGGAGCCGCCCGGGGCAAGCAGGAGAAACGCCGCCGAAAGGAGCGCCCACTGCCGCCCGGACAGGAAGCGGGGGCGGGCCGGGGTCCACTGTTTCAGCGCGGTTTCGCTTTTAATTACATGGGCCTCGCTTGAACAGGGCGCGTCGAGCAGAATGGCGGCAAAACGGCAATGCTCGCTTTTTTTACCCGCCAGGGCGGCGGCGTCAAAACCTGAGACCGTGACTCTGCCGCGCGGCCCGTTGTCCAGATGCTCGTCCAGGGTCTTTAAAAGCCGCCGCCGCCTGGTGTTCGAAAGTTCGTTGGAGAGGAGCCTTGCCCCGCTCCCCATACGGGAGGCGATGACCAGCGTTTTGCCGCCCGGGGCGGCGCAGGCGTCCAGTATTTCCCCTTCAGGGGGGAGGCGCAGGGAAACAGCCGCCAGAATTGAAGCCCTGTCCAAAAAGTAGGGGCGTTTGAGCGCGCAGGCATAGGGGACGGCGGCGGCCCCTTCCAGGAGAGCCCCGCGCAGCGCGGGCCAGCGGTCCCCGTATATGGCCCGGTAATAATTTTCAAAGTATTCGTTTGTTATCAGGCTTTTTTTCTTCTTGCGCCCGGGGTTTTTTTTGTCCGCGACAGGGTTAAGGCTTTCATTTTTTCCAAGGTTTCCCCGGAAAGGACATGCTCCATCCTGCACGCGTCCTGCTCGGCGATATCCGGGCTGACTCCCAATACGTCCTTGAGAAAGATGGTGAGAAAATCGTGCCGCCCCCGAATCTCCGCCGCCGCTTCTTTTCCCCGCTCGGTAAGGGTAACGCTGCGGTACCGTTCATGCTCCAGAAGGCCCCGGTCTTCAAGCGTTTTAAGGGCGGTAAGCACCGAAGGCTTGGACACGCCGAGCCGGGAGGCAATATCCGTTACCCGGACATCCCCCTCGTCGGAGAGAAAACCGACCATTTCAAGATAATCTTCAAGCGACTGAGTCATTATTCAAATTTGGGCAATTTTTGTAAATTTGTCAAGCGAATCCGCAAAAAGTTCGGCAATTATGGTATATACTAAGCTCAATGGGCCAGAATAGAATATACGTGGATAATTCGGCAACCACCCCTGTTTCCCGCGAATCCCTCGCGGCCATGCTCCCCTATTTTACCGAATGTTTCGGGAATCCTTCGGCGGTGTACAGCTACGGCCGGGAGGCAAAAAAAGCCCTGGAGGATTCCAGGCAGGCTATTGCCGGGTTAATCGGCGCCCTGAACAGCGAAATTTTTTTTACTTCCGGGGGTACCGAGGGCGATAACTGGATACTCCAAAGCGTTTGCGAACAGTACGCGCATAAGGGCAGGCATATAGTTTCATCAAAAATAGAACACAGCGCGGTACTGCGCACACTGGAAAGGCTTGAACGCCGGGGCTTTGAAGTTACCCTGCTTGAGCCGGACAGGGCGGGAATGATTCATCCCGATATGCTTGAAAAAGCCCTGCGGGACGACACGATTTTGGTGAGTATTATGGCCGCCAACAATGTAGTCGGGACGCTGCTTCCCGTCAAAGAACTCTGCGCCGCGGCCCATAAACGGAAAATACTCTTTCACACCGACGCGGTTCAGGCGCTGTGCCATATTCCCCTTGACGCGCGTTCCCTGGGGGTTGATTTCCTTACCTTTTCAGCCCATAAATTTCACGGCCCCAAGGGGGCAGGGGCCTTATACGCCCGCGTTCCCCTTGCGCCGCTTCCCCTGATATCGGGGGGCGGCCAGGAAAAGAACCGGAGAAGCGGCACGGAAAATGTAGCCGCCATAGCGGGCATGGCTGCCGCCCTGGAAGAAGAACTTCGCGGGCTTGCCGCTAATATCGAAAAAACACGCGCCCTCCGCGACAAGCTTATCGCCGCGGTGGTAAAACTGCCCGGCGCTTTTCTTACCGGGGACCCGGAAATGCGGCTGCCCGGTCTCGCCTCATTTGTCTTCGAGGATGTGGAAGGCCAGGAATTGGTGGTAAAACTCGACGGGGAGGGCGTCTGCGCCAGTTCAGGTTCCGCCTGCTCTTCGGGGAGCGTAGAGCCGTCCCCTGTGCTTAGCGCCATGGGTTACGGGAACAAACTGGCCAGGGGCGCCCTGCGGATTTCGTTGAGCCGTTACAACACCGAAGCCGAAATAGACTATATCATTGAAAAACTTCCGGGCATTCTGGAAAAACTGCGCGCGGAAAGAAGGGGGTAGCCCGGCGCCATAACGCGGGGATGCCGCGGCCAATGCGCTTTGCAGCGCATCACCGCTATTAAAATGACGATACTTTCCATTGGCCGCTGCTTTCTTTTATCACCGTCATGGGTCTTGCAACGCCTGCATCCTGCCCGTCCTGCCGGATTTGGTACATGAATACTCTTGAAGCAGGCGTGTCCCGGCCGGAGTCGGGGCGGACAAAGTAGTATTCGCGGTTAGCCATGGAAATCATACGCCACCATGACTGGCCTTTTGCCTGTAATGCGCCTGAACTCGATATCGCGTTTTCCTGGATCGAACAAAGCTGATTCCAAACAGCGCTATCTTTTTTAACGGAGCCGTAAAACAGAAACCATTTGGCCACAGCTTCCGGTTCCAGATTTTGCGGGACCGAAACTGCGTTTTGCGGGATACCGGCCGTCCAATTTGCCGCCTGGGCCGCCAGATATTGGTCGAAAATATCCTGCCCGGCCAGTACCGGCCTGTTGTTCTGTATTATAACACAGGCCCTGTTTTGAAGGCGCATGGCGCTGACGTCCATAAGTACCACGTTGCCCCACCATCTATAGGCGTCTACAATTGTTCCAAGCACCTCGTAACGCCCGGTCATGTTGCCCAGTCCGTTATTCAGTTTGTATAATAGATCCTGAATGCCGTCGTTGTATTTTATGATAAAGATGTTATTGCTGTTCTTTTCGCCGTACCAGTAATATTTGTTGCCGTCACGGTCCGTGATAAAATCGCCGAAATCAATGCCGGGAAACAGCATAACTTTTTTTTCATAACGGCCGAAGTTGTTTACAACTACATTGGCCGAAACCGGATCGGCCCAGAGGGATTCCCCTTTATACCGGGCGACAAGATTATCCCATGCCGTATCGCCCGCCCTGGCAATATCCCCCGCCGGATCAGCCCAAAGAGGCAGGAAAAAAACTATAAGAAAAAACGCTAAAAACACCTTCCTTTTGTTCCTGTTCATACAAAATTCCTCCATAATAAAATAAATAATCCGGGATACGATATCCGTATTTTATATACCGATCTACCGGTTTTGTCAATAATTCGTAATTGTTTTTATGCCGTATTTGTTTTACAGGCCGTTTCCGCGCTGCCGCGCAATCCCGTCCCCATACCCGCGTCCCTGCCGGTTCCGGCAGCTACGCGCGGCGCTTACAGCAGGCTTACCGGATCCACGTCGATTTCAAGGTAGACCCGGCTGTCCCTGCCCTTTTCGTACCGGCTAAAGACGGCCCGGGCCGCGCTGTGGAGGGGGCCCATGGACGCGCCCCTTAATATGAGCTGCCGCCTGAAATTCCCGGCTATAACGCCTATGGGGCATTCGGCGGGGCCGAGCGTATCCGCGTCGCGGGGGACAAGGGGTTTCGCGATTGACGCGAGGCGTTCGGCGGCAGCGTCCGCCCGCTTCTCTTCTTTGGAACGCACGGTAAATCTGATAAGCCGCGAGTAGGGGGGGAAAAGCAGGGCCTGCCGCGTCCTGAGTTCGGCCTCGTAAAAGGCTTCCACATCCACCTCGCAGGCCCTGGCGATTGCCGGGTCATTGGGGCGCAGTGTTTGTACTATCACCTTGCCGTCCGGAAAATAGCGCCCCGCGCGGCCTGCTACCTGCACGATAAGGGAGAAGGTCCTCTCCGCCGCGCGGAAATCCGGAAGCTGGAGCCCGGTATCGGCAAGGATGACCCCGACAAGGCGCACGCCCGGAAAGTTCAGCCCCTTGGCCACCATCTGGGTGCCGAGCAGTATGTCTATTTTCCCCGCGCGGAATTCGGCGAGTATTTTTTCAAGGCCCCCTTTTCCGGCAAGCGCATCGGTGTCCGCCCGCCTGACCGACAGTTCCGGGAAAACGCGCCTTACCTCCTCTTCTATCATTTCGGTACCGATGCCGGTAAAGCCCGCTTCGAGCGAGCCGCATTGGGGGCAGGATGAGGGCGGGGCGGTTGAATAGCCGCAGTAGTGGCATAACGCCCGGCCCTTGCTTTTGTGGTAGGTCAGCGACACGGAACAGTTTTTGCATTTAAGCTCGTAGCCGCAATTTTTGCAATGGTAAAAATAGGCAAAGCCCCGGCGGTTGAGAAACAGGATGGTCTGCCTTCCCATAACGGCGGTCCTGCGTATCTCTTCTTTTAGCTCGCCTGTCAGGCAGCCTTCGGCGTGTTCCAGGCTTACCGCCTTTACCTCCGGCGGGCTGCCCCCTGAAAGCCGGCGGGAAAGGTCCAGCCGGGTAATGCCGCCGTCCGCGATAAGTTTCCACGCTTCGGCCGAAGGGGTGGCGGATCCCATCACAAGGACGGCGCCCGAAACGGCGCAGCGGCGCATGGCCACCTGTCGGGCATGGTAGCGCGGCGTGCTGCCGGACTTGTAGGAGCCGTCCTGTTCCTCGTCAATAATGACAAGGGCAAGATCCCGTACCGGCGCGAAGACGGCGCTTCTGGGGCCTATCACGATCCGCGCCTCCCCGCGGCGTATGCGGTTCCACTCGGCAAGCCGCGCGCTCCCGGTCATCCCCGAATGGATGGCCGCCGCCAAAATCCCGAAGCGCTTCCTGATAGTTTCCGCCGTCTGGTGGGTAAGTGAAATTTCCGGCACCAGGTAGATGACCGATTTTCCCGCCCTGAGCATAAATTCCGCGGCCTGCAGGAATACTTCCGTTTTGCCGGAGCCTGTGATGCCGTAAAGATAGAACAGGCGTTTTTCGTTTGTTTTTTTCCCTTTTTCACCGGGGTACGGGGAAGCGGTGATCGTACTAAGCGCGCGGCTCTGCTCATCGGAAAGGGCCAGCCCGCCTTCCGCCATGTCGCCGGAATCGCCGGCTATGGCGGGAGGGACGCCGGAACGCCGGCCCGAGGGGATCATCGCCGCCAGGGCCTCCCCGGCGCCGCAGAGGTAATAGCCCGCGATCCATTCCGCCAGGGCGATATTGTCATTGTCGAATATGGGTTCCTTGTCAACAACGCGGCGCACGGTTTTGATCGCCGTTTCGGCTATACCTTCGGGCGGCGTTTCCCGTTCCGCCACAACATAGCCAAGGTTTTCGCGCCTTCCGAAGGGGACCATGACCCGCTTTCCCAGAACAGCTTCGCCCTTCCCGTCTTTGCGATAGCAAAAGGTCTCTTTGAGAGGCAGATTGAAAACAACGTCAAGAAAAGCCATGCCGGACACGGGAATACCTGCTATTGGCCCGCGGTTTCCCGCGCGTAATTATCGTCCAATTCGGCAAGTTTTGCCCGCAGGGTTTTAAGGTCTTCCCAGGCGGGGCGTTTGTAGCTTCCGTCCCTGAGCAGGGCGCTCGGGTGGTAGGTCGGCAAAAGCGGCGTAGAGCCGCCGGATTCATCGAAACTGTCTTCCGTCGGGTACGGCTCGAAACGGCCCCGCAGCTTCCCGATACCGGTAGTCGTGCGGAGCATGGTCTGCGCGGAAATACGGCCGGCGCAGAGTATGACTTTCGGTTTGAGCATTTCGATCTGCCGTTTAAGAAAACGGCTGCAAAAAACAAGCTCGTCCGGCATGGGATCCCGGTTCTGGGGCGGCCGGCACTTAACAACATTGGCAATAAAGCAGTTTTTCCGCCGGGAAAGGCCTATGCTGTCAAGCATCCTGTCAAGAAGCTGCCCGGCCTTTCCCACAAAGGGCCGCCCGCTGGCGTCTTCGTCCGCGCCGGGGGCCTCGCCGACCACCAGCACAAGGGGGGATGCCGCCCCTTCGCCCGGCACGCCCTGGGTGCGTGTTTCGCAGAGCCTGCACGCGTCGCAGCGGCGCACTTCCTCCGCCACTTTTTCAAGGGAATCCCCACCCGCGCCGGGGGAAGCCTCCCCATCTCTTTCTTCCCGCGCAACGGCCGGCTGTGTTTGCGTTTGCCCGCCTGTCCCGCGCGGGGTTTCCCGGCTGTTTCCCGCCAAAGGCTCAGCGGCTTTTTCCGGCGCGGGAAAAGCCGCGCTATCTTCGAAAACAGCGCGGGTGCGGGGCCTCCGGTACCCGTCCAGCAGGTAGTCGTCGGCTAGATCGAGAAAGAGGGCGGCCTTGTTTTTTTCTTCGGCGGTCATGGTACCCCTATTCAAGCGTATAAAACGGACTAATTCAAGTCCCGGCGGCTTTGTATCAGCGGCGGTTTTGCACCGGCAGCGGCTTTACAGGGCAATCCCCTGTTTTCCCAGGGCACGGGCTTTCCCGGCAAAAAGCGCGGCTTTTCCGGCGCCCGGCGCGGGGAAGCTGTCCCATGCCGGGTCAAGGCAGTTTCCCGGCACAAAGCTCCTGAAATACCAGGGGCCGCTGTCCGCCAGCGGGGCAAGGCCGGCCAGTTCTTCCGCCCTAAAATAGTCCCCGGGCAGGGCAAGGGTGCGGTATTCATGATCAATGCCGGATTTCCGGACAAGGAGGGCGCTCTGTTTCAGCGCGGCGCCGGGATCAAGGCCGCTCCCCTGCGGCAGAAGGGCGGCGTAGCGTTCAGGCGGCAGTTTCAGATCCAGGGCGACATAGTCGGGCCGGGTCCCGGCGCAGGAAAACAGTTTTTCAAGGGCAGGGGGGTTCATGCCGTTGGTGTCCAGTTTTACGGGCAGCCCCATGCCCCTGATTGTTTCGACAAGGGAGGGGAGTCCCGCGAAGCCCGTAGGCTCCCCGCCGCTTAAAACAACCCCGCCCAAAACAGGGCGCCGTTTTTCAAGGTGGAGCAGGGCTTCTTCCAGCGGGATAAAAGCGCCGCCCCTGCCAAGGACAAGCTCCCTGTTCTGGCACCAGGGGCAGCGGAGGTTGCAGAAAGGGAAAAACAGAACGGAAGCCACCTTCCCGGGGTAATCGAGCAGGGTGGTCTTCCTGAGAAAGACTTTGCCGTTACAGCCTGCCGGTCCGCTAGACCGCTGCCAGTTTGCCGATGCTCCCGGCATCCAGGGCCCTGCCCAGTTCCCTCCCGTCCCGGGCAAGGAGTATCGCCGTAGGCGTAGAAAAAACCTGCCGCTTAACCGCTTCCGCCATGCCGTCTTCGGTGTCGGCGTTTACAAGGTCCACCGGGATACCCAGTTTTCCCGCCGCGGCTTTCGCGCCGGGGCAGGCGGGGCAGGCTGGGCGCACGAAGAGGATTATCCTTTCCTCGGCCCCGTCCCCGCCGGGATAACGGGAAACAGCGGATTCCGGCGCGGCGGCATAAACGGCGGTATTTTTTTTAAGCGCCCCAGAAGCGGCCCGCGCGGGGAAATTTTCCGGCGCGCGGAACAGTTTCCTCTCGCCGTATTCTTCTCTTTTTCCCTTGTTCCAGTTCCGCACCGAACGGTAATACCCGACAATACGGCTGTACACCTCCGCAGGCGTCCCCTCTGCACGGGAAAGGGCCTCCCCCGCCGCGGCTAAATCCCTGTCAATGTCCTCAAGGCTTCTCATTATAACGCTCCTCTTTGAGATTCTGTATAAATTAAAATCAGCGGCATATCACTCCGCCCCGGCCAAGACGCCTTCCCGTTCCTTCCGGAGCGCGGCTATGCGCCCCTTAATTTCTTTTTCCTTTTCTTCCCTGCATTTGGGGCAAAGAAAGTGCTCGCCCTTAAGGTAGCCGTGTACCGGGCAAACGGAAAAAGTAGGGGAAATCGTATAGTAGGGGATGCGGTAATTATACGCGATTGATTTAACCAGGTCCCGGCACGATCGCCAGTCTTCAATCGCCTCCCCCAGAAAACAATGGAACACCGTGCCGCCGGTATACGCCGCCTGCAGCTCTTCCTGGAGATCCAGGGCGTCGAAGATATCCTCGGTCTGCGTAACAGGAAGCTGGGTGGAATTGGTATAGTACGGCTCGGAAGTTCCGGCGCATATAATATCCGGGTATCTTTCCCTGTCGTGTTTTGCCAGGCGGTAGGAAGTGGATTCCGCGGGGGTAGCCTCAAGGTTGAAAAGCTCCCCGGATTCTTCCTGAAAATCCGCAAGCTTGCCCCTCATAAAACGCAGCACATCCAGGGCAAAGGCGCGGCCGGCGGCGGTAGAAATAGCCGCCCCTTCCCCCAGGAAATTGAGGAGGCATTCGTTCATCCCCACAAGGCCTATGGTGTTAAAATGGTTGTCCAGCGTGGAAAGGTAGCGCCTGGTGTAGGGGAAAAGCCCGGTCTCCAGAAGCCTGCCCACCACTTTCCTCTTGGCGATAAGGCTGTCGCGGGCAAGTTCCATAAGCCCCTCCAGGCGGCCGTAAAAATCCCCCTCGTTTTTTGCGAGATACCCGATCCGGGGAAGGTTGATGGTAACCACCCCCAGGGAGCCTGTCAGCTCGTCCGAACCGAAAAGCCCGCCGCCGCGTTTGCGCAGCTCCCTCTTGTCAAGCTGGAGGCGGCAGCACATCGAGCGCACGTCGGAGGGGTCCAGATCGGAATTGACAAAATTTTGGAAATACGGCGTCCCGTAGCGGGAAGTCATCTCGAAGAGCAGGCGGGCGTTCCCGCTTTCCCAGTCAAAATCGCCGGTGATGTTATAGGTGGGAATGGGGTACTGGAACCCCCGCCCGTCCGCGTCCCCCTCAAGCATAAGCTCGATAAAGAGCCGGTTCACCCGGTCCATCTCGTCCTTGCAGTCCCCGTAGGTAAAGCCCGCTTCCTTGCCGCCGATTACCGCCTTCTTGTCCGCGAGATCGGCGGGGACCGTCCAGTCCAGGGTGATATTGGTAAACGGCGCCTGGCTCCCCCAGCGGCTGGGCGTATTGACCCCGAACACAAAACTTTGCAGGCACTGTTTTAACTCTTTGTCGCTTAAGTTATCCGCCTTTACAAAAGGGGCCGTATAAGTGTCAAAAGAACTGAACGCCTGTGCCCCGGCCCACTCGTTTTGCAGGCAGCCCAGGAAATTTACCGCCTGCTGCATCAGCGTGGAAAGATGCCGGGCGGGCTTGCTGGTTATCTTGTCCGGCACCCCGCCCAGCCCTTCGGCGATAAGCTGGCGCAGCGACCAGCCCGCGCAGTATCCCGAAAACATGGAAAGATCGTGTATATGGAAATCAGCTTCGCGGTGGGCCCGGGCGATCTCCGGGGCGTATATATTCCTGAGCCAGTAATTCGCGGTAATACTCCCCGAATTGTGAAGGATAAGCCCGCCCAGCGAATAGTTGACATTCGCGTTTTCATTGACCCGCCAGTCCGACTGTTTAAGGTAGCCGCTCATGGTAGAATCAATGTCAAGCATCAGCTTCTTCGCGTCCCTCATCGCCTCGTGCCTGGCGCGGTAGAGGATATACGCCTTGGCGGTAGCGGTCTCCCTTGCCTCGACAAGCGCGTTTTCCACCAGGTCCTGGATCTCCTCAATAGCCGGGATAGAGTTCGGGTGGCGCTCCGCCATAAGGGCGGCAATCAACTCCTCCACCCGGCCCGTAATCTCCCCGGCCCTGGAACGCAGTTCCGTTTCGCCGGCACCCGGAACAGCCGCGCCGAAAGCCCTGCCCACCGCGTCGCATATTTTTTTCCGGTCATAGCGCTCTATATCACCGGAGCGCTTTACCACATTCTTAATCAACGGGGCATCCTCCCGATTTTTTTTATTTCCCGCATAAATTCCTCCAGGTTTTCAAAATGCCGGTAGATAGAAGCGAAGCGTATATACCCCACCTGATCCAGCGACGCCAGCTTTTCCAGCACAAGGTCCCCGATTACCGAAGCGCCGATCTCGTGGTTCCCCTTGCCCTGAATCGCCGCCGTGTCCTCCACCTCGTTGACCAGGTTTTCTATGCTCATCTGGGAAACCGGCCTCTTTTCCAGGGCCCGCTGGACCCCCCGCTCGATCTTGGCCCTGTCGAAAGGCTCCCTCCGGCCGTCCCGCTTGATAACCATGAACTGCTTTTCCTCGATACGCTCGTAGCTGGTGAACCGGAATCCGCAGCCGTTGCACTCCCTCCGGCGCCTGATAGCCTCGCCGTTGGCCAAAGTCCGGGAATCAATTACCTTGTCGTCAAAATTGCCGCAATGGGGACAACGCACTTTCTTAACCTGTTTCGCCCCGCCGGGGCAGGATAGCCGGGACATACCACTATAAAATGGTAATCTACTATATCATACACCGGTATATAGTGCCGATTATATAGTATTTTTCCGAATTTTTTCAATATTACTACACTACGCGTTGTACCGCAATAGGTTT
>JAIRYB010000087.1 GCA_031267955.1 Spirochaetaceae bacterium
ATAGGTTTGGATCTGCGTTTTTTTGGTTTCCGGATATATTATGGACGAAAAAAAGATCACCAAGATTGATATTCTCGATTCGATATACCAGAAAACCGGGATGAATCGCAAAGAAATACGGGAAGTTGTCGATCTTTTTCTGGACGACATAAAGGGCGCTTTGATCAGGGGTATAGTGGTCGAACTCCGGGGTTTCGGCACTTTCGAGGCGCGCATACGTAAGGGCAGATCGAAGGCCAGGAATCCGAGGACCGGGATGCCGGTAGCGGTGAATTCCCACGGGGTAGCCGCGTTCAGGCCGGGGAGGGAGCTTAAGCGGGATGTCTGGCCCCTCAGCGCGGTGAATTCCGGCGAAGCATCCGGTACCCCGTCGGCAGACGCGCCGCCGCCCGGCCCGGCGGAAAACAGCATCCAGGAAAACGGCCGGGGAGCCCCGCAAAGCGGCGCTTCATGAAACAGAATTTTCCAAAGCTAAGGCTTTTTTTTGTACACCTGCTCCTTGTCCTGCTGGGGGCCCTGCTGTTTGCCGCTTCCTTTCCGAATATCCTGTCCGCAGACGGGTTCCCGTTTCTGGCCTGGATCGCCTTTGTCCCTGTGTTCTACCTTATTCACAGCACATCCCCGCTTTCTTCGGTCTTCTGGGGCGCCCTTTACGGCTACGCCGCCTACGGGTTTTTCAATTACTGGCTCAGCGTATTCCACCCCCTGGCGGGGATTATCGTCGATTCAATCTACCTGGTGTACTTTGCCGCCCTCTTTCCCCTGCTCAAGCTGGCAGGCATCCTCTTTCCCCGGCGGGGCTACCTTGTCCAGTGGGCCGTCTGGATAGCGTATGAATACCTGCGTACCCTGGGCTTTCTGGGCTATTCCTACGGGATTGCCGGATATTCCCAGTGGTCCGTCCTGCCGCTTATCCAGATAGCCGATATTTTCGGCGTCTGGGGCGTTTCCGCGCTGGTGGTGTTTCCCTCAGCCGCGCTGGCCGCCGCCCTGCGCCCGGTTTCGGCAACGGCTTTGCCGGCGGCGGGGGTAAAAGCGCCGGCGGGCGGGCCGGGAAAACCGGGACGGGGCGGGGCCGCCCTGTTTGTCGCGGGCATTCCCGCGCGCCTTGGGGCATTTTTCCGGCGCGAGCGCGTTGCCTGCTGCCTCTGGCTTGCCGCCCTGGCCGGAACGCTTGTCTACGGCGCGCTTTCCCCGGCGGATTACCGGGACGCGCCTTCGGTACGCCTCGCCCTTATCCAGCATAACACCGACCCCTGGAAGGGCGGCATAGCCCAGTACCGGAGGAATTACGAAGTCCTAAAACGCCTCTCCCTTGAAGCGCTGGGGGAAACGCCTAAGCCCGATCTTGTTGTCTGGTCGGAAACGGCCTTTGTCCCCCGTATTTACTGGCATACAACCTACCGCGACGATCCCCCTTCCTGGGAACTGATAAGGGAACTGCTGGACTTCCTGAAACAGCAGGACGTGCCTTTCCTGATAGGCAACGACGACGCCCGGAAAGAGCCGCCCAAAAACCCCGAAGATAGTTACCGGGTCGATTACAATGCGGTTATGCTCTTTGAAAGGGGGGAGGAGGCGGCCCTGTACCGGAAACTCCACCTGGTCCCGTTCACCGAGCATTTCCCCTACGGAAAGCAGTTCCCCTGGGTCTACAACGCCCTAAAAAACGCGGATACTCACTTTTGGGAAAATGGGGCCGAGGCTACGGTTTTTGAAAGCGCGGGGGTCAAATTTTCCACCCCCATCTGTTTCGAGGATACTTTCGGTTACCTTCCCCGGCTTTTTACCCGGAACGGGGCGGAACTTATTGTCAACCTTTCCAACGACGCGTGGTCCGCCAGCCTTCCCGCGCAGATGCAGCACCTGTCCATGGCGGTATTCCGGGCCGTGGAGAACCGCCGTTCCATGGCGCGTTCCACGGCATCGGGCCAGACCTGCGGCATCGATCCGAACGGGAAAATTCTGGCCATGGCCGAGCCTTTCGCGGAGGCCTCCCTCAATGTTGATCTTCCTATAGTCAAAAAAACCACGCTTTACACCCGTTTTGGGGATATTTGGGGCCAATTATTCGCGGTTTCCGCGCTGGCGATCTTGCTGATTGGCATCGCGCGCTGTATACTTGGCAGACGGGCCGGGGGAAAGCCGGCTTCTGACGGCCGTGCCGGCGTTAATTAGTTTTTAAGGATGCCTGTCTATAATGTGTCTGCATCATAGGCGGACTCTGGTTAAGGTAAAGGGATATGAGCGGGCGAAAAAAGATACTTATAGTCGATGACGAGCAGCTTAACCTTGATTTTTTTGATGTGATGCTCTCCAAACTTGGGTTTGTCGTTGAAAAGGCGGAGGACGGGCTCGCCGCCCTGGAAAAAGTAAAGCATTTCCGCCCGGATTTGATCATCCTCGACAATGTTATGCCCAAAATGTCCGGCTGGGAGGTTACCAAGACCCTCAAGAAGGACATCAAGTACCGCGAAATCCCCATCATCATGTTTTCGGCCCTGGGGGACGTAAAGGACAAAATCGAAGGGTTCGAACTGGGGGTGGACGATTATATCACCAAGCCTTTCAATTTTTCCGAGGTCCTGGCCCGGATCCGGGCTGTACTCAGGAACCGGGAGCTTTTCGGGCAGATTGTCTACCGGGAAAGCCGCCTTAACCTGGCGGAAGCTTTCGGCATGGACATGAAAAGCAAAACCGCGGATTTTATCAAAAGCGTGGACGGCCTTGACGCGGCTATTTCCCATCTTCCGCAGGACGGGGCGGCGGACGCCGCTCTTCTGGCAAAGCAGCTTGAGACGATCAGGGAAAAAACATCCGCGGTACGGAAGAATATCGCGGAGCTGGACGCCAGGATAGACCGGACCATTGCCGAATGGCAGGATTTGAAGAAAAATGAAATCGAGATCCGTATTCTGGAAGAGAATATCAGAAAATCCGTACATCAGGATTAAGGGTTGGTATGGCCAGGTTTGAAGGAAAGACCAGGGACAGCGAGGCCGTTGTTGTCTTCGGTCCCGGCACCCGCTTTAACGGCTTGCTCCGTTTTAAGGAAACCCTCTGTATCCGGGGGGAATTCAAGGGGACCATCGAGGCTACCGGGGCGCTTATCGTAGACAAGGGGGCCGTTGTGGAAGCCGACCGCGTCTCGGTTTCCTCCCTCATTGTGTACGGCACGGTGATCGGGGAAGTCCGCGCGGTGGACAAGGTTGATATGCTGAGCGGCGCCGAAGTCCGGGGCGATGTAAGCGCCGCCCGGCTGCGCATTGCCGACGGGGTCCTGTTCGAAGGGCAGAGCTCCATGATCCGGGGCGACAAGGAAACGGAGATATTCTCCCGCTCCACGGAAGAAATAAAAGCCGAACTGCAGCGGGGCCGGCGGTAGATCCGCCCGCGCGGATATGGGCAGGCGTGAATTTGCGATGAACAGCGCTGTTTCCAACGCGGAAAAACTGATACGCATAGCTTCCGAAAAGGGGCTTAGGGTTGTTCTGGCAGAATCCTGCACAGCCGGCCTCGCGTCAAACCTGCTCGCGGAAACAAGCGGGGCTTCGGGGGTGCTGTGGGGATCCTATGTCACCTATACCCCGGAGGCGAAACAGGCCATGCTTGGCCTTGAAAACGGAGTGCTGGAAAAATACGGCGCGGTAAGCCGGGAAACCGCCCTTGCCATGGCGGAGGGGGCGCTGAGGGCGAGCGGCGCGGATATAGCCGCTTCGGTGACCGGGCTTGCCGGCCCCGGAGGCGACGGTTCGGATAAGCCCGTGGGCACCGTGTTTATTGCCGGCCTTTGCCGCGCGGGCGGCCCGGCCGAAATCCGGGAGTACCATTTTGCCGGGCCCCGGAACAGCGTCCGCCTTGAGGCCGCCGGGGAACTTATCGCGCTCCTTCTGAGTCTGGCCGGGCGTCCGTCTGAATCCGGATAATTGATCGCTTGACAAGTTTGCCGTTTCGGTATTAAACTGGTTCTATAAAACGGGAATTTCAAAAAACTAGGGAAGTTTGTTTTGAATTCCGTTGATTTTTTTGACCTATCGGCAAACCTAAATATACAACAGGAAAATTGTAATTAAAGCTATTGTTTTCTTGCCCGCTGGAGAAAATTGTATTTGCGTAATTTATTATAAACGGCTCACAGGATTAGCTATTCCCATGCGTTTAACGCGGGAATAGGAAATGAATAAGGCAGAGGTTAGTCATGGCATTTATCAGAAAAGGCCGCTCTCCGAAAACCGCGGAAAGCGAGGATACTTTACCGGAGCTTAAGGCTTATACGGCCCCTGAATCCGGCCCGGGTGAAGGTATGCTGTCTTTTGATTCGGAGGCCGGCGAGGACGCGGCCGAGCGCCCCGGCGGCAGGGTGATGGTCCGTGCCAAAACCCGCCGGGTGGCTGCCCGGCAGGAACCCGCCGCCCCGGCTCCGGCGCTGCCCGCCGTTGCTCCGGGCGTGGAAAACGCGGGTTTCGACATTCCTATCGGCGAACCGGCCCATTCCGGTTCCGGGCGGTCCCGGGGGAGGCGCCCCCACGACCGCAACGAAAACCACGGGGGCGGCGAATCTTCCGGGGAGGCGGCCCTGTTCGCCGGGGGCCGGCCTTCCGCCCCCCAGCCGCGCGGCCAGGCCGGGGCAAACGGCGCCGAGCCCCTTTTCGGGGAGGGGCGGAACGGTCACGGCGGGAACGGCCCGGCCCAGGCCGCCGATACCGGCCCGGCCCAGGCGCTGTCCGCTATTCCCAAGCTGCCGTCCATGCCGGATATTTACGGAAAGCCCGAACCGCGCAACGATCAGGACAACGGCAAGCCCCGGCTTTCGATCAACGAGCTTATCCGGCTCAACATGATCGATCTGCGGGAATTGGCTGCTTGCTACGGCATCTCCCACGAGGATATGGTTTCCCTTAAAAAACAGGAAATCGTCTTCTCTGTTTTAAAGGCCCATACGGAACGGGGGGGCATTATCTACGCCTACGGTTCCCTGGAAATACTGCCCGACGGCTACGGTTTTTTGCGCAGCCCGCAGAATTCCTACCTCCCCGGCCCCGACGACATCTATATCAGCCCGAGCCAGATACGGCTCTTCGCCCTGAAAACCGGGGATACCGTGTACGGCCAGATCCGCAGCCCCAAGGAAACCGAGCGTTTCTTCGCCATGCTCCGGGTGGAAACCGTCAACTACGACGATCCTACCGTGGCCCAGAACCGCATCCCCTTTGACAACCTTACGCCCCTGTACCCGAACCGCAAGCTGAACCTGGAAACAACCACCGACGGCATCTCCGAGCGTATCATCAACCTGTTCTGCCCCATCGGGAAAGGCCAGCGGGCGCTTATCGTGGCGCCCCCCAGGACCGGCAAGACCATCATGATGCAGAAGATAGCCAACGCCATAACCAAGAACCACCCGGAGGTCTACCTTATCGTGCTGCTCATCGACGAGCGGCCCGAAGAGGTTACCGACATGGAACGTACTGTCCGGGCCGAGGTTATCTCATCGACCTTTGACGAGCAGGCTACCCGCCATGTGCAGGTGACGGAAATGGCCCTGGAAAAGGCAAAACGCCTGGTCGAACACAAGAAGGACGTGGTGATACTCCTCGACTCGATAACCCGCCTGGCGCGGGCCTACAACCAGACTGTTCCCACGAGCGGTAAGATCCTTTCAGGCGGCGTGGATTCCAACGCCCTGCACAAGCCCAAGCGTTTCTTCGGCGCGGCCCGGAATATCGAAGAAGGGGGGAGCCTTACCATCATTTCCACCGCCCTGATCGAAACCGGCAGCCGCATGGACGAGGTGATCTTCGAGGAATTCAAGGGGACCGGCAACCTGGAGATCGACCTGGACCGCCGCATTTCCGATCGCAGGCTCTTTCCGGCCATCAATATCAAGAAATCCGGCACCAGGAAAGAGGAACTCCTCCTTACCGAAGAGGAGATGCAGAGGATGTGGATACTCCGCAAGGTTATCAACCCCATGGACGATATCGAGATCATCGAACTGCTTATTGACAGAATGAAGAAAAGCAAGAATAATGAAGCGTTCCTCAGATCCATGAATACAGGCGCTGCCGGGGCGGATTAGGGGAATCCGGTATTTTTAACGGAGATCTTTTTTGCCCGGGTCTTGCCCGGGCGGACAAGCAGAAGGCGTCCTTAAACCGGCCTTGATGCCGGAGTTGGACGGCGATTTGGAGGAAAACCGTAAATGAAAGAGAAGATACATCCCAAATACGAGGCGGCCAAGATCACCTGCGCCTGCGGGAACGTTATCGAGACCCGTTCCACAGTCAAGGACATCAAAGTGGAAATTTGCTCGGCCTGCCATCCTTTCTTCACAGGCAAGCAGAAGCTGGTTGACACAGCCGGCCGTATCGAACGGTTCAGGAAGAAGTACAACATCAAGGAAAGTTAAAGGCCGCGGTAAAATAGGCTCCGGGGCCTGCGTTGCATAGATGACCGGAAAAAACGCGGGATAGTCAGGCCGCGTTAACCGGGTTTCAGAATTGACTCAAGGAAGAGGCTGTCATGGCGCGGAAATTTGATCTTGACTCGTATATTCGAAGAATTCCCGACTTCCCTAAAAAAGGGGTGCTTTTTTACGATATAACCAGCATCCTGGCCGCCCCCGAGGCGTTCCGGTTCTGCGTGGACTCCATGGTGGAGATCTACCGGGACAAGAAGATCGACGCGGTGGCCGCTATCGAGGCCCGGGGTTTTCTCTTTGCCGCCCCTTTTGCCATACGCATGGGCGTCCCCTTTTTCCTTATCCGTAAAAAGGGGAAGCTGCCCGGCAAGACCCTCTGCAAGACATACTCCCTGGAATACGCCGAAGCGTCCATTGAGATTCACGCCGAAGATGTCCCGAAGGGCTGCAATATCCTCCTTACGGACGACCTTATCGCCACGGGCGGAACTCTCCGGGCGGCCCGCGATCTCCTGACCGAGGCCGGCGGCCTGGTCACCGATGTTTTCGGCGTGGTGGGCCTGCCCTTCCTCAACTTCAGGGCCGCCCTGGGGGATATCCCCGTCAAAACCCTGATAGAATACGATTCAGAATGAGCCTCCGCGCGGCAAGCCGCGGGGTATTAAACCAGACTTTCGAATAAGGACAGCGGCGGCGGACAGCGCCGCCCGTCTTGCTACGCCTCCTCCTTGCCTGTCGCCGGATTATCCGCCGCCGCTTAAGCCCGGCAAACCGGGCGGCCTTATCATTTTTTTTCAAATTTTTTAGTAATTCTTCGAAATTTCCCTTGACACATTGTACTAGCTCATTTATCATTGTACTAGATGAATAGTACAATGGCGGAAACGTGGCTGGGCTTTTCTCTGGACACGGCTAATGGCGTGCCGATTTACCGGCAGATCATCCGCCAGATAGAAAACGGGGTGCTTTCCGGCAGGCTGACGACTGGGGACAGGCTTCCGACCATCCGTTCCCTGGCGGTGGATCTGAAGATCAACCCCAACACCATTGCCAAGGCCTATGGGGAGCTGGAGATACGGGGAATTCTGGCGACCCAGGTGGGAAGCGGGACCTACATCGCCAACAAGCGGCCGGAACCGGAGGAGGACGCGCTGAAGGCCAAGATCAGGGAGGCCCTGGGCCGTTTTATGCGGGAAATGCGGGACCTGGGGGCGGACAAGGGGGAGATTCTCCGGCTTGTCGGGGAATGGGAGGACGGGAAAGCCGGGGGCGGACGGACCAAGGGTTGAAAGAGGAGTGGAATATGAAGAAATTGACGGTTGATCAGGGGACGCCGCTGATAAACAGGCTTCCGGTGCCGGGAAAAAGCCCGGACTTTACCCTGGCGGTCCTGCGGCTTATCTTCCTGGCCCTGGCGGGGGGAATTCCGGCGGCCCTGTGCCTTTCCCGGCTGGGAGACGGCGGCCTTTCCCCCGCGGCGGCATACGGGCTTGTGGGGGCGATCTTCCTTGCGGCCCTGCTGGCGGCGGCTTCCGTCCGCAAGCTGAACGAGTGGGAGCGGGGGATCGTCCTGCGTTTCGGGCGTTTCCTGCGGGTCCGGGGGGCGGGGCTTTTTTTCCTTATACCCCTGGCGGACCGCCTGGAACGGCTGGTGGATATCCGTATCCGGGTGACGGACTTTTCCGCCCAGGAAACCCTGACCCGCGATTCGGTTACCGTTACCGTGGACGCCATCTGCTTCTGGCTGGTCTGGGACCCCCAAAAGGCTGTCCTGGAGGTGGAGGATTACGAGAGCGCCGTGGTCCTGGCTTCCAAGACAGCCCTGCGGAACGCGGTGTCGAGCCACGATCTTTCCACCTTCCTGGAACGGGGGGATCTGATAGAAAAGCAGATACAGGGGGAGGTAGACAAGAAGACTACCGAATGGGGGATCACGGTGCAGTACATCGAGATTACCGACATCCAGATTCCCGGGGAACTCCAGGATTCCCTTTCCCGGCTTGCCCAGGCGGAGCGGGAAAAAAAAGGCCGCGTACTGCTGGCGGAGGCGGAGATCGAGATCGCCAAAAAACTGGAAGAGGCGGTAGAAGTTTACTCGAAGAACGGGCCGGCGATGAAGCTGAAGATACTCTCTATACTGAACGAAGGCCTTAAGGCGGGAAACTCCATGATGCTGGTTCCCAACTCCCTTACCGAGGAACTTAAAACCAAAGACATTTTCGGTCTTGAGGCGCTGGCGGAATTAAGGCGGAAAGAGGGTGGGGAGTAAAAAAGTTCTTTAGCTTTTGGTGTTTGGGTTTTTTCAAAATTTTGGTTTTGAAAAAAGTTTTGTTCACTTTTACTTTTTT
>JAIRYB010000099.1 GCA_031267955.1 Spirochaetaceae bacterium
GGGATAGTAGGGGTGCCGGACCCGGAGGGCCCGGGCAGCCACGGCGCAAAGCGCCGGGGCCGGAGCGTGCGGACACGCGCAGCCCCGGATAGCCCGGTTTTTTGCGGCCTGGCCGCAAAAAATGCGCAAAAATTAACCAAAAAAATTTTAATGTTCCCTGTTATTCGGAAGTCTGGTTTAATACCCCGACGAACCCCCGCTCCGCGGGGGCTTATACTACCGGCTTCCTGTCCGCGCCGAAATGTGGTATAGTTTTTTGCAGGATAACAGGATGAAAACAACTCACAGTCCCGGCGAGCGGATCGCCGAATTGCGTAAAACCTATTCTATTTCCAGGGAAACCCTGGCGGAACGCAGCGACCTTGATATTGAGCTTATACGCCGTATTGAAGAGGACGGCCATATCCCGGACCTGGCGCCCCTGGTCCGTATAAGCCGGGCTTTGGGGGTCAGGCTGGGAACCCTGCTGGACGATCATGAAGAGCTGGGGCCGGTTATTACCCGCGCCGGGGAAGCTGAAAAAACTCCGCGCTTTGTGACCGGTGTCCCGCCGGAACCGCCTTCCGCCGAGCCGCGGCCTCTGGCCGGCCAGGGGTTTTCCCCGGACGCGGGCCTTTCCGCCCCCGCTCGGCCACGCCGGGGCCTGAGTTTCAACGCCCTTGCCGCGGACAAAAGCGGGCGGCACATGGAGCCCTTTATCGTGGATATCGAGGGGGACGCGGAACAGAAAAAGTCCACCCACGAAGGGGAGGAATTTATCCACATTTTATCGGGGAAACTTTCCCTGGAATACGGCGCGAGTAACTATACCCTGGAAACAGGCGACTCGGTTTATTACGATTCTATTGTGCCCCACCGGGTCCTTTCCGCGGACGCTTCCCCGGTGAAAATCCTGGCGGTAATTTACACGCCTGTATAACGGGGGGCAGCATGGAGTACATCGAAAAAACCCTGGGGGATTTGCTCAGGGAAAAGGCGGAAAAACACCCGGACCGGGATTTTATCGTTTATTCGGACCGGAATCTGCGGTTCAGCTACGCCGGGTTTGACAGGCGGGCGGACGAGCTGGCAAAGGGGCTTCTTGCCATCGGGCTAAAGAAAGGGGACCACATCGGGATCTGGGCCACCAATGTGCCGGACTGGAACACGGTCCTCTTTGCCGCGGCCCGGGCGGGCCTGGTCTTTGTTACGATCAATACGGGGTACAAGCTTCATGAGCTGGACTACCTTTTAAAACAGTCGGACCTCAAATGCCTGGTGATCATCGACGGCTGGCGCGATTCGGATTATGTGTCAATGGTGTACGAACTGATACCTGAGCTTAAAACCGCGCCCCGGGGGCAGCTCTATTCGGAAAAATTCCCCTTCCTGAAACATGTTATCTACGCCGGGCAGGTGAAGCACCGGGGCATGTACAGCATGAACGAGGTCCTCCTCCTCGGCCGGCATACCGACGCTGGGGAACTGCGGGCCATAGAGGCTTCCCTTGGCGCGGACGATGTTGTCAACATGCAGTACACTTCCGGGACCACGGGCTTTCCCAAGGGAGTGATGCTGACCCACCGGAATATTATCAACAACGGGCTGGGTATAGGCGACAATATGCGCCTGGCCGGGGAGGATATTGTCTGCCTGCCCGTACCCCTGTTCCACTGTTTCGGCCTTGTGCTGGGGATGATGGCGGTTATCACCCACGGGTCCTGCGCGGCGCTGCTGGAATGGTTCGATCCCCTGCTGGTGCTGGCAACCATACAGAAAGAACGATGCACCGCCGTCTACGGCGTCCCCACCATGTTTATCGCGGAACTCAGCCACCCCATGTTTAAGATGTTCGATTTGTCGAGTCTCCGTACCGGCATCATGGCCGGATCGCCCTGCCCGATTGAGACGATGAGGCAGGTCATAGATTTAATGCACATGAAAGAGATCACCATCTGTTACGGCCTTACCGAATCTTCCCCGGTGATGACCCAGACCCGTTATGACGACGATCTGGAAACCAGGGTGGAGACAGTGGGCCGCGCCCTCCCCGGGGTGGAGGTGACTATCAGGGACAGCGAGACCGGCGAGGAATGCCCCGACGGGGTTCACGGCGAATTCTGCTGCCGGGGCTACAACACCATGAAAGGCTATTACAAGATGCCTGAGGAAACGGACCGGTGCATTGACAAAAACGGCTGGCTTCATTCCGGCGACCTTGGGGTAAGGGACGGCGGCGGCTGTTTCCGGGTAACGGGCCGTATCAAGGACATGATCATCCGGGGCGGCGAAAATGTGTACCCCAAAGAAATAGAAGATTTTCTTTATACCATGCCCGGCATCAAGGACGTGCAGGTAGTCGGCATTGCCAGCGAAAAATACGGCGAGGAAGTAGGGGCCTTTATCATCCCCCGCCCCGGCGTTTCCCTGGGCGAGGAAGATGTGCGGGACTTCTGCCGGGGCCGGATAAGCCGCTTCAAGATTCCCCGGTACGTGTTTTTCGTTGATTCCTTCCCCCTTACATCCAGCGGCAAGATACAGAAGTATTTGCTGCGGGAAATGGGCGCGAAAAAAGCGGGCGTGATAAGCGCGGCGAATGGCTGACCGGGCAAATTGGCCGGCGGCCCGGACGTTCCCGGATGCCGGGCTGCGAGGCCGGGCTTCCGGCGTACCGGCTTTGCCCGCGGCCCACGTCTGCCTGCCGCGCCGGGGGCATAAAAAAAGACCGCGAGAGGAGAGGGCCCGCGGCCTGAATTGGATAATAAGGCTGATTAAAGTGGCAGGGCTTCGACCATATAGCGGATGTCGTAGCCCGAGCCGGTTTCGTTCTGTATTTTCTGCTCGATTACAAAGATCGCGGAATATCCCCGCGGATCAAGGACTACCTTGCATATACGGTACCCGGCGACCTGGGGCCGCTTGACCTGGGGGGAACCGGCGACATAGCTTTTGCGGGACCCGTTTCCGGATATCCGCTCAAAATTAATATGGAAAGAAGATCGCAGGCTTGACCCGGAACCTTCTACCTGGGGGACCAGGGCGGCCTTGTAACTGGCCCCGTTGGCAAAATCCCTGAATTCAATGGGGCTGCCCGCCGGGGCCAGGGCGTCGCCGCCCAGGGCGACATAGAGCAGCTGCCCCTGGGCAAGGTAGCTGATCCCATGATTTTCCGCCAGCGAGGTGTTTTTGCTGATAAGCCGGTAAAAGGCGCCCGCCCCGTCCTGGCCCGGAACCGCCGCGGTGTCGTGGATATAGCTTAGCCGGCCGCCGGCGACGAAGTTGTTCCGGGCGATGTCCACCGCGAAAAGCTCCGCCCAGGGCCGCAGGGTTGCGGCCTGAACCCCGTATTGGGCGAACATGTACACCTTTCCGTCCGGGGAAAAGCCCAGGTCCACAAAAGTCGCTACATCGCCCGCATGAAGGGAAAAAAGCCCCCAAACCGTCAAAAGAAGAGCCGCGCAGACGGATTTTTTTTTCACCATAGAAATACCCTCATTACTCAGTATCGGTTTTATTTTTACGGGCTTTAGAATCATCGTTGTAACTATTCGATTTATTGCCTGTTAATAGACGCCAAACAGGGGCCGGTTTGAAAAAAATACAATTTTTCGGGCAAGGGCTAAGCCTTCCCCGGCTGAACAGCCGCGAATCGCCCATATCCCGCGCGCTCCGCCGCGCGCCCTTGAGAAGCAGGGCGAAATTGTCTATGCTGGAGGTAGTTATGACCCTTTCAAGCCGCAATACGGTTTTCAAGGCCGGTATTGCCTTTTCATTAATAATCCTGGTGTTTCTTCTGATTGCCTCGTCCGCCGCCCTGCCTTTCTACCCTGAACTGCTCTTGAAAGCGGCGTCCCGGTCATCGGTTTTTTTGACTCCTGTCCCCCTGGTGCCTTATATTACGATGGTTTCCGCCGTTCTTTACGCGCTTATTACGATGATCTTCATCTTTTATTACTTTGAGAAAACCCAGTCCCCGGAGATTCTCTTTGTCGCTTTTTTTGCGTTCTCTTTTGCCTTTGAGGCGGCCCGGATCATGCCCCCTCTGCGCATGGCCCTGGAACTTCCCGGGGTGTCCCTCAGCCTGGCCCAGCGCTTCCTGCTTTTCGGCCGCTATTTCGGCGTTTTTTCCATTTTTACCGCCAGCGTCTGCGCCGCGGGCCTAGAACTACAAAGCCCGCGTTCCGCCATCCTCATCATCACCTTGTCCGCCATGGTGGTCGCCATGGGCATACCTGTCGACGGCTTTTCCTGGGATTCAAGCCTCAGCATGATCGCGGGTTATAGCGGCATGTTCAATCTGCTGGAAGCCGCCCTTGCCCTGATAACCGCGATTAGTTTTATAGTAGCCGCCCAGGCCCGGGGTTCCCGGGAATACATCTTTATCGGCGCGGGGGCTTTTCTCGCGCTCCTGGGCCGCGGCCTGTTCCTCCGCGCGGATTCCTGGATTACCCCCCTGCCCGGCCTTGCCTGCCTGGTCCTGGGTACCCTGTTTATCTGCGGGAAACTCCGCCAGGTGTACCTGTGGCTGTAGGGATAAAAATCCGCTGTAGAGCAGGGGTGCCTGGCACCTTTTTTCTGGATAAATTTTTATCGCTTGAAAGAGTGCCTGGCACCATGTTAGACGGGGAAGAAAGGCCGTCCGGAGATTGCTCCGGGCGGCCCTTTTTTAAGGGGGCGCGGTTACGAAAACCTTCGTGTCCGTTGTGGTTGATATTCTTCAAAATGAACGCGGAGCTGTCCGTTTATGTGATGCGGTATGTCTCCTTGCCCGTCTCCCCATTTTCGCCTATAATTAACCTGTAGCTTTAGAAAAAATGAGGGACTGTTACATGGGTGTTATGGATTATTATAATCAGGGCGTTAAGCTGGTCCAGCAGGGGGATTATGACGCCGCAATCGAAGTGTTTAACACGGCCCTGGGCGAGTACCCGGACAGC
>JAIRYB010000108.1 GCA_031267955.1 Spirochaetaceae bacterium
CCCTGCTTAGCCGCCTTCCCGGGCCCGGCGAAATTTCCCCCCGCGCCGGCGCGGCCCGCGCCCTGGAAGCCATGGGCGTGCCGGGGCGGCCCTGGGACAAGGCCGGGGAGGCGCTGCTAAAGCCGTCGAAGATTGTGGTTGACGGTATCGCGGGCACAGGGCTTTCCGGGCCGCTGCGGGGCGTCCCGCTCGGCATGGCGGAGGCGCTCAACCGGGCGCGGGAAAATGCCGGCGCGGAAGGCGGGGCCGGCCCGGGCGCCGGGGAAGGCGCGCCGGGGGAAAGGCTGCTTGTCGTTTCCGTCGACGTGCCTTCGGGCATCTGCGACGCATTTAGGCCGCCCTGGCCTGTTGTCGTGGCTGACGCGGTTTTGGCGCTAGAGCCGGCGAAACTTGCCCTCTACAAGCCCGCGGCCCGTTGTTTTGCCGGGGCTGTTTTGCCTGTAGGCGGTATTTTTCCGCCGGCCCTTGTTGAAAAATACTGCGGGGCGGAGCTTATCGGCTGGGGAGGCGTGCGTAACCTTATTCCCGCTGTCGCGCCGGACGCCTGCAAATACGACCGGGGGGTGGCGGAGATACGGGCCGGTTCGGCGGGTAGCGCCGGCGCGGCCCGGATCGCCGCGGCCGGCGCCCAGGCGGCCGGGGCCGGGCTTGTCCGGCTTGCGGTGGACGCCGCCCTTTACCCGGTACTGGCCGCGTCTTCGGGCGGGGTCATGGTTTTCGAGGCAGGAAGCGCCGCCGATGATTCCGGCCGCTTCAGGCCCGACGCGGTGCTGCTCGGCCCGGGCTGGGGGAGGAACGCCGGCCGGAAAGAGACGCTGGAGGCGGCGCTCAGGCGGGAAGGGGAGGGGACGCCGCTTGTCCTTGACGCCGACGCCATTGCCCTGGCAAAGGGGAGGGTCTTCAGCGGCAGCACGATTCTTACCCCCCATCCCGGCGAGCTGGCGAATTTCGCGGGCGTAAGCAAAGAGGAATTGGCCGGCGATCCGCTTTCAATTCTAAAAGACGCCGCCGGGAAAGCAAACGCGGTGATTCTGTTCAAGACCGCGGTGCTTATTATCGCCGGGCCGGGGGATTCAGGGCGCCGCCTTGCGGTGATTGACGGCATGGCCCCCGCGCTGGGAGCCGGCGGTTCCGGCGACCTTCTTGCGGGGCTTTGCGCCGGTATAGCCGCCCGTATGAGGGCAAGGTCCCTTCGCGGCGGGCCTGAACCGCCTGCGGATGTTTTTTCCTGCGCCGCCGTCGCGGCCGCCCTTTTGATCGCCGCCGCTAAGGGACCGGCTTCCCGGCGCTTTGCCGATCCCCTGGATCTTGCCCGCACTGCCGCCGCCCTTGCCGGGGACGCCTGGCTGCCCTGAAAAAATGTATCCGGCGGCGGCTTGACATACTCCACAGTTATATAGTATTTTATTGCTATGGTTATCGAAGGCAATCGCGAGCCCGAAATGGGGCTGACTTTTGAAAAAGTATGGGCTATGTTCCAGGAGACGGACCGCAAATTCGAAAGAATGGCGGAAGATACGGATCGCAAATTCGAAAGAATGGTGGAAGATACGGACCGCCGGTACAGGGAAATGGAACGCCAGTTCCGGGAAACGGACCGCAAGATCAGTAAATTGGGCAGCCGTGTCGGCGAGCTGGTTGAACATCTGGTATCCCCCAATATCCTGGAAAAATTTAAAAAGTTAGGGTTTAGTTTTGGGAAGGCCGCCCCTGACGTGCGTTTTACGGGTCCTGATAACCTGACGGTAGCCGAGGTTGACATTCTGCTTGAAAACGGCGATGTCGCGCTGGCGGTGGAGGTAAAAACAAAACTGACCGTTGACGACGTAAAGGACCATATAAACCGCATGGAAAAACTGCGGCGTTATGCCGACGGGCACGGCGACGGGCGCAGGCTCATGGGGGCGGTAGCAGGGGCGATTGTTCCGGACGGGGTAAAATCATTCGCGCTGAAAAGCGGTTTTTACGTAATCGAGCAGGCGGGGGACACGGCGAAGATCGATGTTCCCGATGGCTTTGTTCCCAGGGAATGGTAGCGTGTTCTGCCGGGAGGCATCGCGGAAAATCCCGCTTAACGGCCATGTTTTCCGAGTCCGTACAACTTCCGCGGCGGTAAATTTTCCGGAGCAAACTCCAGGGTATGGACCCGGTCTTCCAATCGTCTTTTTTGCGGCTATCCAGCCGGGGGGCTAAAGCCATAGCATATCGGAGCTACCCCAATAGAATATTTTTGCCAGGCGGCTGGATAGTTATCTTTTTTTTTTATTTTTTTTCTGCTAGCATTGAAGCAAATTCAGGGGCGGCCGCATATATATTTTGAGGCTGTTTCAAATGCCGGATTTCGAAACAGCGGCTTTGGATTGATGGTACGGGGCTTTTCCTGAAACCGGGACGGCTTTGGGGAGGTCTTTGGCCTGTTTCCGGAATCTGTCCGGCGCGGCCTGCGGCCCGAAAATTGGCCGCAGGCCGGCCTTAATTATCGTAACGGGAGTAAAAAAGTGGCTAAGACGAGCAGCGAACAGTCGGAAAAAACCAGGGGCAACCCCCTGGCTACCGCGGAGGAGAAGGCCAAGGCGCTGGAGGCGGCGCGCCTTCAAATTGAAAAACAATTCGGAGCCGGTTCCCTCATGAAACTGGGGGCCCACATTAGCGCGTCGGGCATAGAGACTATCCCCTCCGGCTCCATCCTGCTTGACGAGGCCCTCGGCATAGGCGGCTATCCCCGGGGAAGGATAATCGAGATTTACGGCCCCGAGTCTTCGGGAAAGACAACCCTGGCCCTGCACGCCATTGCCGAAGCCCAGAAACTTGGGGGTATAGCCGCGTTTGTAGACGCGGAACATGCCCTGGACCCGCTATACGCGAAAAACCTGGGGGTCAATATCGACGAGCTCTGGATTTCACAGCCGGACACCGGCGAGCAGGCCCTGGAAATAACGGAGAACCTGGTCCGTTCGGGCGCGGTGGACGTTATCGTGGTGGACTCTGTGGCCGCGCTGACGCCCCAGGCGGAAATCGAGGGCGATATGGGCGACGCCCACATGGGGCTCCAGGCCCGGCTTATGAGCCAGGCCCTGCGCAAGCTTACCGCCACCATCGGCAAGTCCCGCAGCATCCTTATCTTTATCAACCAGACGCGCATGAAAATCGGCGTGGTGTACGGCAACCCGGAAACCACCACCGGCGGCAACGCCCTTAAATTTTACGCGTCGCTACGGCTCGAGGTGCGCAAGACCGAGACTATTGAAGGCGGCAAGGACGAAGACGCGGTGGGGAACCGGGTACGGATCAAGGTAGTGAAGAACAAGGTGGCCCCGCCGTTCCGCCGGGTGGAACTGGAGATCCTGTTCGGCAAGGGTGTTTCCGCCCTGGGAAGCATTCTGGACGCGGCTATCAAGCATGAAATTATCGACAAAAAAGGCGCATGGTATTCCATGGGCGAGGAAAAGATAGGCCAGGGCCGGGACAACGTCAAAACTTTTCTGGAGGAAAGGCCGGAGCTGGCCGCCGAAATAGAGACGAAGCTGCGGAAGCTCATGTTCCCCGGCCTGGACGCGGGCGCCAGGGCCCCTGCGGAAAAACCGGCCGCGCCTAAGCCCGCTGCTGCCATGGAGACCGTGGCGGAAAGCGAGCCGGTATACAGCGCGCCAGGAACGCCGGAACCGGCCGCCGGGGAGCTCCCCTATGACGAGCCGCCGGTCACGGTGATCGGGGTCCCCCCCGGCGAAACTGTCCCGCGCCCCGGCCCAGGCCGGCCTCCGAAAGCCGCCCCCATGCCGGCAGCCTCCGCTGTACCGGCAGCCCCACCCGCCGCCAGGCCTGGCCCGGGAAGGCCGCGCAAAAACCCTTAAGGATTTGCCGCGCTTTGCGTGTAAAAACCGTATAAAAATTCATTTCGTGAATTTTTATACATTACACATTCCCGGCGGCTTTAGCCTCAAGCGTGCCCGTTAATCGGGATATTTTGCGTGAATACGCAAAATATCTGCAAGCGCGGAGGCTGCCGGCGCGCGGATCGCAGCCGCATACGCTGTAGTTTTCTCCATGTATTCAAGAGAATTCTCCATTTACGGCGGGACAAAGCGGCGTCAAAATATAAAACTATAAGGAATATATATGGGCTTGGCGGAATTAACGGAAATATCCCGGTTTTACGGCTCCGCGTCCGGTTATGTGATCGCCGGCGGGGGCAATACTTCTTTTAAGGACCAGGAAACCCTGTACATCAAGGGTTCGGGTACCAGCCTGGCCGCTATCGAAGCCGGGGGCTTTGTCAGGATGGACCGGAAAAAGCTGGCCCTCATCTGGGAAAAACAGTACGGCGATAACGCGGACGAGCGGGAGCAGGCGGTCCTTGCCGATTTAATGGCCGCCCGCAGCCCGGGCGAGGAAAACAAGCGGCCCAGCGTGGAAACCCTGCTCCACGACCTGCTGCCCTTTGCCTATGTAGTTCATACCCACCCTTCGCTGGTAAACGGCCTTTGCTGTTCCAAAGACGGGGAGGCGAAGGCGTCTGAATTGTTCGGCGGGGAAGCGGTCTGGATCCCCTCCTGCAACCCCGGCTATGTCCTCTCCTCGCTGGTAAAAACTGCGCTTGGCGCGTACAGGTCCCGCACGGGGAAAAACGCCGCGATCATCCTGCTCCAAAACCACGGGGTTTTTGCGGGCGCGGATTCAACGGACGACATTAAGGCGGTTTACGGGCGTATCATGGGCGCGCTGGAAAAATACATAAAAGAAAGGCCGGATTTTTCCAACAAGGCGGAGGAATACGGCAATTCCCGGGAAATCGCGGAACAGCTCGCCCGCCTTGCGGATAAGGGCAGCGTCGCGGTGTTCGAGCGCAACAACGGGTTTGCCCGCCTTGTGGAGGACGCTTCTTCCTTTTATCCCGTATCTTCGGCGCTGACGCCGGATCATATAGTCTATTCGGGAAGCGACCCCCTGTTTATAAACGCGGAGGATCTTTCGCCCGCGCCAAGGCTCGAGGCGCTCTGGAAAGGGCATCTGGAAAAAACAGGGCGCGCCCCGAAAATCGCGGCGGTCCAGGGGCTGGGCGTTTTCGGCATCGGCGATTCGGAAAAGACGGCGCGGCTCGCCCTTTCCCTGTTTGCCGATACTGCGACGGTGTCCGTATACGCCCGTCCGTTCGGGGGCGCGCTGTTTATGGACCGGGACAAGATTGATTTTATCAACAATTGGGAAGTGGAACAGTACCGCGCGAAAGTTGGGAATGCCATCTGATCGGACTGTCTTTTTGTAAGGAGGAAAATATGAAAGAGTATCGGAACAGCGATACCGTAGAATCCGCCTATGCCCTGGCGAAAGAAGTGTACGCCGGGTTCGGCGTGGATACCGGCAAGGCAATCAAGGCGGCGCTGGACATCCCGGTGTCCATCCATTGCTGGCAGGGCGACGATGTTACCGGGTTTGAGGGCGCCCAGGGGCTTTCCGGCGGCGGGATTATCGCCACGGGCAATTATCCCGGAAAAGCCCGGAACGGTGACGAACTCCGTGCCGACACGGAATTCGCCTTTAGCCTGATCCCCGGGGAGAAGCGGTACAACCTGCACATGTTCTACGCGGAGCCGGACGGCAAGCCGGTATCCCGCGACAAGCTGGAGCCGGAACATTTCAGAAAATGGATGGACTGGTCAAAGGCGAAAAACATAGCTCTGGATTTCAATTCGTCGTTCTTTTCCCACCCCCTGGCGGAAGACGCCAGCATGTCCAGCGCGGACAGCGGCATCCGCCGTTTCTGGATAGATCACTGCGCCGCCGCCCGGAAAATCGCGTCCGCCTTCGGCGCGAACCAAGGCTCGCCCGCGGTACACGATATCTGGCTCCCCGACGGTTCCAAAGACCTGCCCGCGGACAGGCTCGGCCCCAGGCAGCGGCTCAAAGACGCGCTGGACGAAGTCCTGGCCGCCCCCCTGCCGCCCAAGACCGTCATTGACGCGTTAGAGTGCAAGCTCTTCGGCATAGGAAGCGAATCGTATGTAGTGGGTTCCCATGAATTCTACATGGGGTACGCGGTACAGAAACAAATATACCTCTGCCTTGACACAGGGCATTTCCACCCTACGGAAACTATCGCCGACAAGATCTCCGCGATCGCGCTTTTCGTACCGGGCCTCCTGATCCACTTTAGCCGCGGGTTGCGCTGGGACAGCGATCATGTTACCACATATTCCGACGATACCCGCGAGGTATGCCGGGAGATTGTGCGTACCGGCGTGCTGGGCAGGGTCAATATCGCCCTGGACTATTTTGACGCATCGATCAACCGTATCGCCGCCTGGGTTATCGGCAGCCGCAGCCTCAGGAAGGCCTTTCTTGAGGCGCTGCTGGAACCCTCTGAACTTCTGGTAGGCGCGGAAAAAGCCGGGAAAAAGCACGAGCGCCTTGCCCTGCTTGAGGAATTTAAAACATTGCCTTTCTCCGCGGTGTGGGATAAACTCTGCCTTGACACGGGGGTCCCGGTCGGCGCCGGCTGGTTTGCCCAGGTGGATGATTACGAGGGCAGGGTACTGTTAAAACGCGGATAGGCGGTAAGGTTATGGATTATATAGCGGTCATTGATATCGGGATGACCAACAAGAAGGTGGCCGTTTACGATGAATCCCTTTCCCAGGTGGACGCCCGGTACCGGAGTTTTCCGGCGAAAATAACCGACGGCCTTGAGACCCACGATCTGGAGGCAATGGAGGAATGGTTCCTCGACGAGCTTGCGTCCGTGTCGAAAAAATACCCTGTCAAGGCGATAGCGGTTTCCACCCACGGGGCGAATTTTGTCTGCGTGGGGAAAGACGGCAGGCCGTCGGTCCCCTGTATTTTCTACACTCATGAGCCGGGCGACGAATTCCATCGCCGTTTCTACGGGCGTTTCGGCAGCCCCGAAGAGCTTCAGAAAAAAACCGGCACTCCCTATTTAAAAGCCATGATCAACACCGGCAAAGGCGTCCTGTTCGCCATGGAAAAATACCCGGAAGCCTTTAAAAACACCGAGCATCTGCTCATGTTCCCCCAGTACTGGGGCTTCCGCCTGACCGGCAAAAGCGGGGCCGAGTGCACCTACATGGGCTGCCACGGCTACTTCTGGGATCAGACGGAGGGCAGGCTTTCCGACGTGGCGGAAAAAATGGGGGTGGCCGGCCTCATGCCCGCGAAGCTCAACCGTTCCTGGGACGTGCTGGGGACCGTTACCGGCGAAGTTTCCCGCAGGACAGGCCTGGGCCGGGACGTGATCGTCACCATGGGCATCCACGATTCAAATTCCTCCCTGCTCCCGCATTTCGCCAAGAAAGGGGAAACCGGCTTCCTTTTAAATTCAACCGGAACCTGGTGCGTCGGCATGAACCCGGTAAAGGAATTCGGCTTTGCCCCGGACGAATTGGGCAAAGTAGTATTCTTCAATATTTCCGCCTTCGGAAGCCCGGTAAAAACCACGATCTTCCAGGGGGGGTATGAATTTGAAGTCTGGTCGAAGGTACTGATGGCCCTTCACAAGAGGGACGATCTCCCCCCGTACCGGGAAGATCTGTACCGGCAGCTCCTCGCCGAAAAGAAGGTCTTCCTGCTCCCGGAACTGGTCCAGGGTTCCGGCCAGTTCCCCCGGTCAAACCCGAGGGTCCGCGAAGACGGCAGGGATTACCACTACGCCGGCATTGCCGGGGAAACCGGTTTTTCCGGGAAAACGCCGCCCTGTTTTAAGGACTACGAAACCGGCTTCGCGGCGCTGCGCGTGTCCCTGGTAATGCAGTCCCTTACAGGCCTCGAACGCACCGGGCTGGCCCCCGGTGTGGAAATTTTTACCGAGGGCGGTTTCCGCAAAAACGAGGCTTACAACGCCCTGCTCTCCGCGGGCTTTAAGGACAACCGGGTGTTCCTTACGGATATTGCCGAAGCCACCGCCCTGGGCGCGGCTATGACGGCCAAGATGGCGCTTACCGGCCAGGGGCTTTTCGATCTTGCCAGGAACTTCGAGATAGACTACCAGGAAGTGCCGAAAGCCGAAATTCCTGAAATCGCCCCCTACCGCGCGGCCTGGCTGGAGCTTGCCGAACTCTGATCGGCCACTGCCGCGCAGAACGCCCGCCGGCCGCGCGTGAAAGCCCTGCGCGCTACTTAAAGCGAAGCGCCGATTTGTCGTAGTCCCCGGGCGGCAGGTAGCCGAGCAGCTCAATCACCGTGGCCGCGATAGAACTGATCCCCAGCCCTTCGTTAAGGGACCCATCCCCGGGGTCGTTCCGGTATTCGCCCCGGTATTCCGGATCGTAGACAATGCACGGCACAGGGTTAAGGCTGTGGCTGGTCTTCGCCTTCGGCGTGCCGTCCGCCTTAAGGGACACCGCGCCGGTCTTCTTGTCGTGTTCGTACATATCGTCGCTGTTCCCGTGATCCGCGGTAACCAGCAGCACCGCGCCCGCCCCGTCCGCCGCCTTGGCGATACGGCCAAGCTGAAGATCCATCCCCTCCATGGCGCATATCACTGCCTGGTAGACCCCGGTGTGGCCGACCATGTCCCCGTTGGGAAAGTTAAGCCGGATAAAATCGTACTTGCCGGAGGAGATCGCCCCGATCACCTGGTCCGCGATTTCCGCGCACTTCATCCAGGGCCGCTGTTCAAAGGGGACTACGTCACTCTTTATCTCCACATAGGACTCAAGCTTTTCGTCGAATTTGCCCGTGCGGTTACCGTTGAAAAAGTAGGTGACATGCCCGTACTTCTGGGTTTCAGAGATTGCAAGGGTGCGTACCCCGGTGGCGGCCAGGTATTCGCCCAAGGTGCGGTCAATGGAAGGGGGGCTTACCAGGTAGCGCCGCGGCACATGAAGGTCCCCGTCGTACTCCATCATCCCCGCGTAGCAGACATCCGGCCTTTTCCCCCGGTCAAATTTGCCAAAGCCGTCTTCCTCAAAGGCGGCGGTAATCTCAAGCGAGCGGTCCCCCCGGAAGTTGAAGTACACTACGGAATCCCCGTCCTCAATCGTACCGACAGGGACCGCCCCACCGGCCGCATTTTTTTCGGTTACAACAAATTCCTTCAAGTCCTGATCGATAATGCCCGGAATCTCCTTCCGGTACGTTTCCACCGCTTCCCTCGCCGAGGAAAACTGCCGCCCCAGGCCGCGGACATGGGTATTCCAGCCCCGTTCCACCATCGCCCAGTCCGCGCCGTAGCGGTCCATGGTAATCCACATCCGCCCGCCGCCCGAAGCGATCTTCGCGTCAAAGCCGCCAGCGCTCTGCTCTTTCAGGAATTCCTCAAAAGGGTCGATGTATTCCAGCGCGCTGGTTTCCCCCACGTCCCGGCCGTCAAAGAGGGTATGGACCCTTACCCGCCTGACCCCGTCCTTCTTCGCCTGCCTTATCATCGCCTTAAGGTGGTCCAGGTGGCTGTGGACATTGCCGTCGGAAAAAAGCCCGATAAAGTGCAAAGTCCTTGCCCGTTCCGCGCCCCCCCCGGAAGCCCCGCCCGAAGCGTTCGCGACAATGTCTTTCCATGCCTGCCCCGTGAACATAGCCCCGGACTCAATTGACCGGGATACCAGGGCAGCCCCCTGGCTAAAGACCCGCCCGCATCCCATAGCGTTGTGCCCGACCTCGCTGTTGCCCATATCGTCATCCGAGGGCAGGCCTACCGCCTTCCCGTGCGCCTTGAGCCTCGTATGCGGGCTTTTCGCGGCAAGCGCGTCAAGATGGTACATCTTCGAATCGGCCACCGCGTCCCCTTCCCGGTATTTGCCGTAACCAACGCCGTCCATGATAATCAGCACAACCGGCCCCCGGCGGCCCTTCCAGGCCGGGTTTTTTTTCAACGCTTCCAGCATAGCAACTCCTCTAAGCCTTGTTTTAAGCTATAACAAAGTATACCGGAAATCCCGCTTTTATTCGAGAGGCGGATTTTGGCGCATAATTTGATCCAAATAGTATGCTTGTTTCGGAGTATTTTTGCGAGTCAGATTTAAAAACAAAAAAGCCCGGCGGCTACCTACTTTCCCGCGTCTTCAGGGCGCAGTATCATCGGCGTAGGAGGGCTTGACTTCCGTGTTCGGAAAGGGAACGGGTATGGCGCCTCCAC
>JAIRYB010000225.1 GCA_031267955.1 Spirochaetaceae bacterium
CCGATAGCGAGGCCGGGGCATTCATGGCCGTGAAATTCCTTTGCCTTGTTCCAAAGTTCGTTATTCATGGCTCCTCCAAAACAAAGTATAGGCGCTCCGGCCGGGCGGTTCAAGTTCCCGTGCCGCCGGCGGGCGCCGGGGCAGGCAGAGGAATGCGTAATATTTACCAGTTGCCGGCCGGGCGGGTAAAAAATTCCCGTACCGGAAATCCGCGCGGGGGGAGCTTCCTGCGCGGCCGGGCCGGCACGGACGCCGGCCGCGACAGATCCCTGAGTTCTGGGGGGCAAAACTCAAAGCAAAGAAAACGGTATGGATGCCGTTTTCTTTGCAGTGCACGGGATAGGAGGGGTGCGCCGGGCCGGCGCAGACCCGGCGCGGAGCGCCGGGGCCGGAGCGGGTACCGCGGAGCCCCGTATAGCCCGGTCCGGCCCGGTACCAGGCGCTCCGGGCCGGATGCACCCAAAAAAAAAGAACATCCGCATAGACCTTGGCACGATTATTGCTGTTATTTGTTATAGCGTGTTGGCGCCGTATACATCTTTACAATCGTTAGTTACAATTAGGGTAGGGGGTAAACATGGAGCGCGTTCCCCGTCCGGGGCTTGTTTGTGCCGCGGCGCTGTTTTTCGTCATCGCATTTCAGGCCGGGGCGGAGGATGGGCCAGGGGGCGGGGGGGCCCTTTCGCTGGACAGGGCGGTAGAACTTGCCCTGGAACAGAGCCTGGCCCTGCAAAAAGAATTTATCGACTTAAAAACAGCCGGGGTTTCCGAGGCGAACCTCTGGGCCGAGATTTTTCCCACTATCAGCGCGGGGGGGGATCTGAGTTACGCGACCCCGCTTTTTACCGAGCCGGGCTTTCAGGCGGACCGGGACCTTCTGGGTTACGGCGTCTCCCTTGGCGTTACTTTCAGGCTTGCGCCGTCCCTTTCGTCTTCCATGAAACTGCTCAAGCTGGCCTACCAGGCGCAGCTTCTCAATTACGAAAACAGCCGCCGGCAGCTTGAGATTCAGGCGGCGAAAACTTTTTTCGGCCTGATCGCGGAAAAGAGGAATCTTGTTAATCTGGAAAATACCGGGGCGCAGGCGGAACGGCAGCTTGAAAAAAACCGGGTTGCTTTTGACAACGGCCTTGTCAGCCAGGTGGTGTTTTTGCAGAGCAGCCTGGCCGTGGAGAACGCCCGGCTCAGCCTGAACAGGGCCAGGGCTTTGTACGCGTCCCATTTAAGGGATTTCCTTGTACTGCTGGGGCTTGACGGCGGGGAGGACTTTGAGCTTGAGGGCGAGATCGCGCCGGAACGGGTCGAACTTGATCCCGGGCGGCTTATTGACGAGTACCTGGTCAAACGCCCCGATGTAGTAAGCCAGAGGCAGGCGATTGAACGGCTGGAATTGGCGGCGAGGCAGACTGCCCTTAACGCCCGCGCTCCGTCCCTTTCGCTTACGACGCGGTGGCGGGGCGGTTCCGGGACCGGGGCCAGCGCGGGGAAATTTACCGACAGCCTTTCCGCGGGGCTCAGCGTGGATATCCCCATTGCCGGCTGGATTCCCGGTACCGGCGGGCAGAACGGCGGCCAGTCTATCCAAAGCGCGAGGGCCGATGTAGAAAAGGCCAAGCTGGACCTGAAAAATACGGAGAATCAGGCCAGGGCGGAAATACGGTCCCTGTCGGAGAATCTCCGCAATTCCTGGACCAGCATCGAGATTGCCCGGCTCCAGGTCGGTCTTGCCGAGCGGAGCTACGAACTGACGGAAGAGGGGTTCAGGAACGGCGTTACCGAAACGCTTGTCCTGGAAAACGCCCGGAACAGCCTGGCCGACGCGCGGCAGCAGTTATTGGAAGTTGAGTTATCGTATATGAACATGATCCTCGATCTGGCCGGGGCGCTTAATACCGACTGGCGGGAGCTGGGGAAATAGCAATGAATGATGAAGGGCGGCCGGGGGCGGCTCCGGCAATTGCGGCCCGGTGGTCGGGCGGCGGGCCGCGCCCGCAACGGCCTGTGCGGCCGGGATGCGATTCTTTGGAGTATAGGAGCGTAGCGTGAAGAAGTCCAGGTCGCGGGCGGCGGTTACCGCGGTGATAGTAGTACTGATTGTAATTTTCGCCGGCTTGACGGCTTATTCCTTCCTCAGGCCGAAGCTCGCGCCGGCGGCAGGAAGCGCGGCTGCGGGCAGTGCGGCCGGCGGCCCTGCCCGGGCCGCTCAAGGCGGCGGGGCCCGGCAGGCGGGCGCCCCGGCCCAGGGCGCGGGCCGTGAAGGGGGGCCGGCCGGAGGGCAGGCCGGGAACGCCCAGGGCGCGCGCGGCGCGACTGTGGTCAGGACGACAGAAGTTGTGCTGGGGACTATCGAGAACAGCGTAGTGATCAACGGGGACGTGCTTGCGGCGGGGCAGGTAACCATTTACCCCACGGTGGGCGGGAAGCTGACGGAACTGCGCTTCCGGGTGGGGGACCGGGTAAGCCGGGGGCAGGTTGTCGCAATGGTGGACCCATCAAGGCCGGGCGAGGTGTTTTCGCAGAGTCCGGTAATTTCCACGATCAGCGGGACTGTGCTCCAGGCGCCGCTCCATTCGGGCGACACGGTCGGGACGGGGACCGCCGTGTATATTATCGGGGATCTTTCCGTTCTGGAAGTGGAAACCTTTGTCCCGGAGCGTTACGCCAACGCGGCGCGCAGGGGCCTTGCGGCGCTGGTGTCCCTGGAAGCCCTGCCGGGCGAGGCTTTCCCCGCCGCTGTGTACGAAGTGAGCCCGGTGCTTGACCCGGCCAGCCGGACCCTGCGGATACGGCTCCGCTTTGACAGGCCGGACGAGCGTATACGGGCGGGGATGTTCGCCACGGTAAGCCTGGTGACCAATTCCCGGCAGGATGTGCCGGTGATCCCCCGCGCGTCGGTGATAAACACCTACGGCTCATGGATCGTGTTTGTTGTTGACAACGACAATATAGCCCGGCGGAAGGTTATTTCCCTGGGCCTTGAAAATGAAAGTTCGATAGAGGTATTAAACGGTATTGAGACCGGGGACCGGGTTGTTTCCACAGGGCAGAATTTTTTAAGCGACGGCGATCCGGTACGTGTTGTGGAGGGATAAGGATGAACATTGCGGGTTATTCGGTCAAGCATCCGGTTACTATTGTAATACTTTACGCGTTAGCCATGGGAATCGCCGTTACGCTGGTCCCCAATCTGGCGGTGGATCTGTACCCTTCCGCGTCGCCCCCGGTTCTTTCGGTGTTTACCCGCTTTCCCGGCGCGGGGCCTTTGGATGTGGAACGGAACGTAACCGAAAGGCTGGAGAGGTCCCTTTCGGCTTCCCGGGGCCTTACCAACATAACCAGTAATTCCCAGTTTGAGTCGAGTTTTATCAATCTGCAGTTTGCCTACGGCACGGACATGGACAAGGCCGTGACCGACGCGCAGACTCTGCTGAACCGGCTGGTCAATTCCCTGCCCGACGGGGTGGAGACGCCGACGGTGCGCCGCTTTGACATGAGCGCTATGCCCATTATGCGCCTTGTGGTGCGGGGCAACTATCCCCCCGATCAGCTGCGGCTCTTTGCCGAAGACGAGATACAGGCCGGGATTGAGCGTATCGAAGGAGTCGCGGCGGCGGAAGTTACCGGCGGCACCACCCAGATTGTAAAAGTGGCCGTATCCCTTAACAGGCTTGCCGCGTTCAACCTGACCCTGGCGGATGTCTCATCGGCCTTAAAAGGCCAGAGCATACTCTCATCCGGGGGCAGCCTGCGCCGGGGGGAACGGGAATACCAGATCATGACGGAGGAGGAACTCGCGAGCGTCGAGCAGATCAGGCGCATCGTGGTAAAGACCATTAACCTGGACGATACCGCCGACGGCCGGGCCAACCGTTCCCAGGTGGTACGGCTTGAGGATATTGCCGATGTAAGCCTGGGCTACAACGACAACGCGGCCCGCGTTTACGTGAACGCTCAGAGCGGGGTCTATATCCAGGTGACAAGCGAAAGCGACAGCAACCAGGTCAAGGTTGCCGACAGGGTAAGGGCGGCGCTCGCGGACATCAACGGCGATCTGCCCCGGGGCATAACCCTCGAAGTCCTTTCGGACAATACGACCATGATCAAGGCGACGATGAATCAGGTGTACAATAACGCCTTGCAGGGGGCTTTCCTCGCCATGCTGATATTGCTCGTCTTCCTGCGGAATATCAAGGGTACCATGATCATCGGCCTGTCCATCCCCATCTCGATACTGCTTACCATTATGTTTATGTCGGTGTTCGGCTTTACGCTGAACCTCCTTACCATGACCGGGCTTATCATGGGGCTGGGGATGACTGTGGACGGCTCCATCGTTATTCTGGAAAATGTCCACAGTTACCGCGCGCGGGGGGCCAAGCCGGATATTGCCGCGATACTGGGAAGCCGGGAAATGCTCCGGGCGATTATCGCCTCTGCCGCTACTACCGTTTGCGTATTTATCCCGCTTATCATTTACAAAAACAGCCTGGAGATGATGGGGCAGATGTTCAGCGATCTTATCTTTACCGTGGTGATCTCGCTGGTCTGCTCCCTCGTAGTGGCGATTACCCTGGTGCCGAGCCTCTGCGGCGCCCTCATCAAACTCAACACCCGCAGGCAAAAGCCGCTTAAAAACCGGTTCCTGCGGGCCGCGGACGACAGGATGGAAAACTTTTTCAGGGGGATGGAAAACGGCTACCGTTCGGCGCTGGAATACTGCCTTTCCCACAGGGCCCTTGTAACCGGCCTTGTGGTTCTGTTACTCGTGTTTTCCCTGATTCAGTTCGGCGGTATCGGGATGAATCTGTTTATCCGCACCCGTACCGACGACAATGTGAATATTAACGTATCCATGCCCCAGGGGACGGCTATCGATATAACGGAAAAGACGCTTTTCGATCTTGAGGAGATCATAAAGAGGGAAGTGCGGGGTTATAGAAACATTATCCTTACGGCCCGGCGCAGCGGGAACAACCAGGGTTCCATACAGATTACCCTGCCGCCCCCCGCCGAACAGATCGACACGCCGGACGAAATTATGAGAAAGCTTACCCCCTACACCGTGTCCATACCCGGCGTGGGGATAAGTTTCCGGGCCGGGCGGAATATGGGGAGTACTTCCGCAGTAGAAATAGCGGTTAGTTCCCGGAATTACGACGCCATCCAGGATACGGCGCAGGAAATACAGCACATCATAACCCGTTATCTTCCCGAGGTGGAAAATCCTGTTATCAATATTGACGAAGGCGCACCCCAGCTTACCGTGGAGATCGACCGCGAGCGGGCGGCGGCGCTGGGTATATCCCTTTCGTCAATAGCTTCCGAGATCAGGACCGCCATGGACGGCAGCACCGCTACCACCATGAGCCAGGGGAACCGGCTGTTAAACGTAAATGTGATGCTGCGCGATTCGGACCGGGCGGGGCTGCCGAATTTGGACGCGGTATTTGTGTTAAACAGGTCCGGGCAGCGCGTATCCCTTTCCAATGTGGCAAAGATAGCCGAAAGCCGCGCGCCCTCTTCCATACGCCGGGAAAAGCAGGAGCGGGTTGTCCGGATCACAGGCGATCTGCCCCCGGGAATCGCCGTAACGGACATGCAGAGGCGGCTTGAGGATACGGTCAAGGAATACCTGGTTCCCAACGACGAAGTTACGGTCCGCTATCTGGGAGAGGCGCAGGAAATCAACACGTATATGTGGCGCTATGTGCTTATCATCGCGACCGCGGTATTCCTGGTCTTCGGCGTAATGGCCAGCCAGTTTGAATCCTTTGTCGATCCCCTTATCATCTTCTTCTCGATACCGCTCCTCTTTATCGGGGTTATCTGGATATACAAACTGACCGGCCAGGCCATGTCCATGTTCTCGGTGGTGGGAATCGTGGCGCTGGTCGGCGTGGTGGTGAACAACGGCATCGTGCTTGTGGACTATACCAATACGCTCCGGGCGCGGGGCATGAAGGTGCGGGAGGCCTGCCTTGAGGCGGGAAGATCCCGCCTCCGGCCTATTCTGATGACGAGCCTGACCACTATTCTGGGCATGGCGCCTATCGCCTTTTTTCCCGGCGCCGGCGCGGATACCATCCAGCCCATAGGCATGACCTTTACGGGCGGCCTTACGGTAAGCACCCTGATGACCCTTTTTGTAACGCCGGTGATGTACTCGCTGCTCAACAGCAGGCACGATAAAAAACAGGCAAAAAAAGCCGGGCGGGAGAAACAGGAAAAGATGTCCGCGGCTGCCGCGGTATTCACCGGAAACTAAATGGGGCCGCTTAAAAGCGCCATTGTCGGCCTGGGCCGTATCGCGAGCCTTTTGGAAGACGACAGCCTGCGGGAAAAGCCCTGCACCCACGCCGGCGCGATTGTTGCCGGCGGCGATTGCCGCCTTGTCGCCGGAGCCGATACAGATCCGGGCAGGCGGCGTCTTTTTGCCGAACGCTGGGGGGTCCCGGTATACGGGGACGCGGCGGCCATGCTCGCCGAACACAGGCCGGACATCCTCCATATCGCTACCCGCCCGGACAGCCACTACGCTTACTGCCGCCTCGCCGCGGAATACGGCGTCCGGGCGGCGGTCTGCGAAAAGCCCCTGGCCGCCAGCCTCGCGGAGGCGCGGAAGATCGCCGCGCTTCACAAAAGCGGCAGTATACGCATCATTACCAACCATGAGCGCCGCTATTCCGCCGATTACCTGGAAGCGGCCGCAATACTTTCGGGAAACCGGCTCGGCCCGCTTCTTGGGGCAAGCGCGGCGCTTTACATGGGAAAAAACCAGCGCCTTATCGACGTGCTCTGGCACGACGGCACCCACCTTGCGGATGCCCTTATGTTCCTGACCGGCGCCCGGCTCAGGCACAAAAAACATTGGGGCGCGAAACTTTCTTCCTGTTCCGGGACGGCCTGGCTTGCGGGGTATCTGGAACCCCTTCAGACGGGCGGCTCTTCCGGAACAGATGCCGGTGTTCGCGGCGCGGAAAACCCGGTACCGTTTGTCATGGAAACCGGCGCGGGGCGGGATCATCTGGTATTCGAGCTTGGGTTTTCCTGCGAGCGCGGAAAGCTGCGTATCGGCAACGCGGTGTTTGAAGTCTGGGAAAGCGCCCCCTGTCCTTACGCGGAGAAGTTCCGTTCCCTCGAAAAAACGCGGGACGGCTTTGACGGCCCCACGGGCTACTTTGCGAA
>JAIRYB010000039.1 GCA_031267955.1 Spirochaetaceae bacterium
CCGCTATTCCCCGCCCCGGATGCGCGCGCCCAGGGAGGAGAGCCGGGCGACCAGGTTTTCGTAGCCCCGCTCAATCTGGTACACGTTGCGGATAACGCTCGAACCTTCGGCGCACATGGCGGCTATTACCATAGCCATACCGGCGCGAACATCGGGGCTGATAAGTTCCGATGCCATAAGTTTTGTGGGGCCGGAAATAACCGCCCGGTGGGGATCGCAGAGTACGATACGCGCGCCCATGGCGATAAGTTTGTCTACAAAGAACATACGCGATTCGAACATCTTTTCGTGTACCAGAACCGTGCCGTCTACCTGGGTAGCCACCACCGTGATAATGCTGGTAAGGTCCGGCGGAAAACCCGGCCAGGGGGCGTCGTCGATTTTGGGGATCATGCCGCCCAGATCGTGGTTTACCTTGAGGGGCTGGTCTTTCGGCACGTAGAGCGTCGAGCCGTCGTGTTCCCAGGCTATGCCCAGCTTGCCGAAGGCGATTTTCGCGGGCCGTATGTCCCGGGGCAGGATGCCCTGGATATGTAATTCCCCCCGGGTGGCGGCGGCAAGCCCGATAAAGGAACCCACCTCCATAAAATCCGCGCCGATCTCGTACTCGCAGCCCGACAGTTTTTCTACGCCCCGGATGCGGAGTATGTTGGAACCTATGCCCTCGATTTTCGCGCCCATGGCGATAAGCATACGGCAGAGGTCCTGTACGTGGGGTTCACCGGCTGCGTTAGTCAAAAGCGTTTCGCCTTTAGCCAGTACCGCCGCCATTATCGCGTTTTCCGTAGCCGTAACCGAGGCTTCGTCCAGGAAAATATCCGCCCCGCGCAGGGCCGGCGCGGTAAAGCAGTAGTTATGGTCCGTCTCGACCCGGGCGCCCAGTTCGGTAAGGGCCAGGAAATGCGTGTCCAGGCGGCGCCGGCCGATTACATCGCCGCCCGGCGGGGGCAGTACCGCCCTGCCGGTCCGCGCCAGGAGGGGCCCGGCAAAAAGGATGGAGGCCCTTATCTTGTGGGCGGCCCCGGCGGGTACCTCGGAAGTTTTTATATCGCCCAGCCGCATTCTGATCGCGTTGGGGCCCAGGCTTTCGGTCTCGCCGCCGAAAGCGCGGTAAACGTCCAGCATAACCTGGACATCCTCGATATCGGGAATATTCCGGAGTATCACCGGCTCCCCGGTTAAGAGGGCGGCGGCGATACAGGGCAGCGCGGCGTTTTTATTGCCGCTGGCCCGGATGATCCCGCCTATGGGGTACCCGCCCTCGATGCAGTACTGATTCATACCGTAAACTGTATAAAGCCGGGGGTTTTAGGTCAACTCCGTAAAAACAACCCGCAAGCGGGCGGGCGGGCCGGATTAGCCGGTTGATCAACTGTTTTTTCTGTATTATTTTACACCCATGCCCCGATTAACAGCGAAGGAATCCGCAACGTACAGGAAAGAGCGCGGAATATCGGCTGTTTTTGCGTCCTGTATTTTCCTGTTTTTTTCCGCGGTATCGCTGGAGGCCCAGTATTTCAAGCCCTTTACCGCGCTCAAGGTAATAAAAACCGATCATTTTGACATCATCTACCCCGAAGAATCCGCGCGGACAGCCGAAACCCTGGCAGGTTTCGCCGACGCCATGTACGACCGGGTTACCGGGCTTTTGAACATCCGCTATCCCGCCCGAATTCCGGTAACAATTACCCCCCATACCGATCAGTTCAACGGTTTAACCACTTCTCTGCCCTATGTCAGCATCATCCTGTTCGACACGGTGATGGAGCCGGAATGGACCAGTTTTGCCAATAATCTGGAAAGCCTTTTCCTCCATGAACTGACCCACGCCATTTCCCTAAGCAGCAGGGGCGGCTTTTTTAACGTACTCCACAGTATCTTTGGCGGATGGGTGTATCCCGCGGCCCTGAACGCCCCTCTCTTTATGGTGGAGGGGGCGGCCGTCAGTTTTGAAAGCCTGGACGGATCGGGCAGGGCGAACGATCCGCTTGTCCGGGAAACGTTGATACAGGCGGTTCACGAAAATAAATTCCTTACCCCGTTTCAATCTTCCGGAATTTACGATCTTCCGCCTTCGGGCAGAACCTATTACTACTACGGCGGCCTGTTTTCCGCCTGGCTCCAGGAAAAGTACGGGATGGAAAAGTACGCCCGCCTTTGGGAGGCTATGGGCCGGGATTGGCGTTTTTCTTTCCGTTTTTACAAAGCCGGTGTGTACTACCTTTTTGAAAATATATACGGCCGGCCCTTTCTTGACGCCTGGGATGAATTTAAAGAATCTTTCAGGCTGGAAACTATCGAAGAAAATAGCAACGGC
The DNA here is from genome assembly GCA_031267955.1 of Spirochaetaceae bacterium. Taxonomy (GTDB): domain Bacteria; phylum Spirochaetota; class Spirochaetia; order Treponematales; family Breznakiellaceae; genus JAIRRR01. The sequence continues at coordinate 2,318 of JAIRYB010000039.1, forward strand.
ATTGTCTACAATGGGCCGTTTTATCGTAAAAGAATTTTAATAAACGGCCTGGCGTCCGGCGGCGGGAAGATATTTTTCATTGACGAGACTGCGAGAAGGGTGCTGTCTTACGACCCCGAGACCGGAAAAACCAGAACAGTACTGGCGGCCGGTACCGGCGCTTACCACCTTGAGGCCTCCGGGGACGGGAAGGCGCTGCTTCTGTCCTCCTACAGCCGCGACGGCAGCCTGGCCCGCGCGTCCGTTGCCGAATACAGCGCCCGTTCAGGCTGGGGAACCGGCCGAGCCTGGCCCGGGCTTTACGGGGGCCGGTACTTTCGGGACGGGGTGCTGGGTATCAGTTCCGACCTGCACAGCGGGAATATTGTGTACCGGCGTAAACCGGGCAGGCGCGGGCGGGAGGAGGAGGAAGTGCTGCTCCGGGGCAGCGCCGAACTGGTTTACATTAACCCCGTCGCGGTTGATGATACCTGGATTGCCTTTATTGCTGCCAGACAGGGCCGGCGGGAACTCTGCGTTTACAATTATGACGCCAAAGCGGCGTTTACCCTGAGATCGGAACTTCCCGACGACGGGGAACGGTGGAAATATATCCGCAGCCTGGGGGTGTCCGAGGGCCGTCTTTTCTTCGCGTTTAATCACGACCGGGGTATGTACAAACTTGGAAGCGTAACCTTGACGCCGGACGGGATACCGGAGGCGGTTTTTTCCGAACGGGATTTTTCCGGCGGGGTATTCCTGCCGGCAATGGCGGGCGGGGAACTTTACTACCGCGGCGCGTTTGCCGTCTGGGACGCCTTGATGCGTTTCGGCGAAGCGCCGGATTCCATGCGGGGGGTGCGCGCCGATCTTTCGCTCGTACCCTGGAACGAGGCGGAATATCCGGCAACAACAGATACGGCGGGCGCGTTTGCCGGCGGAGTCGGCGGGGGAAACCCTGCGGCAGAATTGCCGTTAACGCGGAAAAACTACCACGCCCTTAGTTACCTTAACCCGTTGAAATTCTGGCTGCCCTTTCCCCTTATCCGGGTAAACGAGGCTGCTCTGGAGGATAAAAACGCGGGCTTTGCGGACATGCTCAGCCTTGACGGCGGGGGTATTCTCAGTTACATGGCCGATCCTGCGCAGATGAACCAGATTATTATGACCGCCGCTTTTGACGCCCGTTCCCTGATGGGTATATTCGATGTACAGTGGACCAACAACTATTTCGGCCTGCCTTTGACTTTTGCCTTTAAGGATGATGTCAGAAGGCCGGATAACGCCGGAACAGCGGCGCTGAGGCGTACCGATTTCGGCTTTTCCGCCCTGCTGAATCACGGCATTGGGAGCGGGCCGGCAGGTTTTTCCCTGTTCCCCGGTTTCGGGATAAGCCTTAGGGCCCCGGAACGGGAAGCCGGATCATCTCCTTATACCTGGGAATATGACGATCCCCATTATGTTTTTTCGCTGGGGCTGAATTTATCGTCGCTTACCCGTTTTTCCTGGGAAATTTTCGGATCGGGCCTTGATTTAACCGCTTATGGACACTACGCCATGCCTGACGAAACGCATTTAACTTACCGGTTTGAGGGTGTTTTTCAGGCAGCCTTTGAGCCGTTCCTGCCCCTGCGTTTTCGCCTGTACGGGATACGGGATGAAAACGGGATGAACCTTGCCGGTTTTTCCAGCCTGTACGCCGGTTCCGCCGCGGACGATCTTGCGCCGGCCGAATACAACAGTATCGCCTATTCGCTAAAATGGCTTGCCGGCGGGGAGGCGGAAGTAAAACTTTTTTCCCTTGAGATACAGCGGAATCTGTCGCACGTTTATTTTAACCGGATATTCAGCACCCTTGCGTACCGGGGCGGCTTCTACGATTATAAAGACGTGGCAGGCCCCGCAGCGGGCGAACGCCTCTGGGACGATTACCGGCTTACCCAATCCCTGGTATTGCGGCTGGGGCTCACCTTCTCCGCCGTAATCATACCGGCGCTACCGGCGAAATTTACATTATACGCCAAGGGAATGCTTAAAATATCAAATTTGTCCGACGGCGATCCCGCCAATGACTACGCAATCGGTATTTACTTTGACGGGATAAGTTTCTGAGCCGGTTTAAAAAACCCCCGCCGGTCCGCCAGCCTGCCGTCTTCGTCCGGTTTGCTTCTTTGAGATCGTTATAATGCCCGCCCGCGCCGATCTGCTCGGTTATCATCTTTGATAGATAATAAGTTATCCGGGACCGCATTTCCGGTATAAAGGACGCAAGGCGGCGCAGCCCTTGCAGCCTGTTGCACTTGTGGATTTTTTGCATATTCATGCAAAAAATCACGATTATCCGGCATCCTACGCAGTTTGTAACTGCTAGCGAATAAACGCCTCTTTCAGGGCCGGCAAATCGAGTTCCGGGTATACGGGAAACCGGGAAAGGAGTTTTTCCACCCGGGCAAGGGCCTCGGTTTTGGTATTGCCGTCGATTGTGTACCGGGA